>JAJDVM010000055.1 GCA_022826125.1 Defluviicoccus sp. | reverse complement strand
TCGATCCAGTGCGCCCGCACCATCGCGAAGAAGGCAAGCTTGTCCTCGAAGAAATAGGGCACATGGACGACGATGTTGTTGAGGTGCTGGCCCGCGACCGCCTGGTGGTTGGTGATCAGCACGTCCCCCGGCGCGAACCTGTCACGCCCATATCGTTCCACCGCGTCGGTAACGATAACGCCGAGATCCGAAACGAAGTGGGATACGCCGCCCACGTTCTGGCTGACCAGGCGCCCGTCGACGTCGACGATAGCGGTGCAAAAGTCCCGGACCTCGTAGATCATCATGTTGTACGAGGTCCGTTGGAGATCGACCGCCATCTCGTTGGCGATCGCCGGGAAAGCGTTGCGGACGACCTCGAGGGTCACCGGATCGAGTGGCTGGTTCATCTTGCCTCCCCCACGGAAACGATCAACTCTCCGGTCCCGGCAACTTCGCATCTGTCGCCCGCGAACAGCACCGTCGTGGAGGCGGGCTCTTGGATCAGCGCCGGACCTTCGAATGCGCGGCCGGCGGGCAGCGCGTCACGCCGGTAGATCGGGCAGTCGACCGGGGTTTCCCAATCGTCCAAGCGGACCGGTCGACGCATCGTCCCGCCCGGCTCTTGAGGCACGACGAGCGCCGGCGGATCGAGCCTGGGTTGCCGGCCCACGGCCGCGAGACGCAGGTTGACCATCTCGACCGGTTCGTCCGCCGCGTGATGGGCGTAGTAGCGCTCGTGCACCGCGTCGAACCGCGCCCGGATGTCGTCGAACCGCCCGGCCTCGAGCATCGCCCGGTCGACGGGCACGGCGATCGAGAATTCCTGGCCGACATAGCGAAGGTCGAGGGAACACAGGAATTCGATATTCTCCGTCGCGCGCAGCAGGCTCCGCGTTTCCGACACCATCTCGTCGTGCATGCGAGTCGCATCGGCGGCATCGACGCTCGCCAGCGGCGCGAGAAACGTCCGCGTCACGTCGTGCCGCTCGTCCGCCATGAGCATCCCGAGCGCCGAGAAATGAGCGGGAAACCGAGGCACGATGACGGTCGGGATATGAAGCTCCCGGGCGATGGCCACCGCGTGCAGCGGCCCGGCGCCGCCGGATGCCACCATCGCGAAATCCCGCGGGTCGTAGCCCTTGGCGACCGATACCTCCCGCACCGCGAGCGACATCTTGTTGACCGCGATCCGAACGACCGCATCGGCGATGGCGGGCACCTTCATGCCGAACTTCCGGGCGAGATAGTGGTCGACTCCCCGCCGTGCAGCGTCCGCGTCGAGCTGCATGCGGCCACCCAGGAACGCATCGGCGCCGATCCGGCCGAGGATGACGTTGGCATCGGTGATCGTGGGCAGGTCGCCGCCGTGGGGGTAGCAGATCGGTCCCGGGTCGGCACCGGCGCTTTGCGGCCCCACCTTGAGCGCCCCCACCTCGTCGATCCAGGCGATGCTGCCGCCGCCCGCCCCTACCTCGACCACGTCGACGACCGGCAGGATCACCGGGTCGCCGCTCGCATAGCCCCCGACATAGTAGCCTTCGGCATGGGTCGGCTCGCCTTCGCGGATCAGAGACGCCTTGGCCGTCGTACCGCCCATGTCGAAGGCGATGACGTTGGGGAAGCCGAGCGTGCGACCTACTTCGGCCGATGCGATTATGCCGCCGACGGGGCCCGATTCCATCATCGTTGCCGGGCGGTGGCGCGCCGTCTCGGGCGACATCGTGCCGCCGTTCGACTGCATGATCGCGATGTCGCCCCGGTAGCCAATCCCCTCGAGCCGGGTCTGCAGGTTCTCCAGATAGCCGCTCACCCTCGGGCCGACATAGGCGTTCACCACCGTCGTCGAGATGCGTTCGTACTCCCGGTAGGCCCGCAGGATCTCGTGCGACAGCGAGACGAAGCGATCCGGCAGCAGGCGGCGCAGGATCCTGCCGATTTCGATCTCATGGTCCGGGTTGGCGTAGGCGTGCAGCAGGCAGACCGCGACCGCCTCGACCCCCTCCTCGGCGAGCGTCCGGGCGCAGGCTTCCACCTCGGCCCGGTCCAGCGGCGTGAGCACGTCCCCGCCGGCCTTCATGCGCTCGTCGATCTCGAAGGTCAGGCGGCGCGAGACCAGCGGGCGGGGCCGGTGGAAAAAGAGGTTGTAGGCTTCCGGCCGATTGCCGCGGCCGATGATGTAAACATCGCGCGTCCCGCGCGTCACCAGCAGCGCGGTCTTCGCCCCGGTCCGCTCGATGAGCGTGTTGATCGCGACCGTCGTGCCGTGGATCAGCAGTCCAACCGTGTCGACATCGAGCCCGCTCTGGCGGATGCAATCGACGATGCCCCGGGAGAAATCGTCCGGCGTGGTCAGGCTTTTCGCATGGAAGTACCGGCTGTCCGCCGGGTCGAACCCGACCAGGTCGGTGAACGTACCGCCGATATCGACTGCCAGTAACGTCAATGGGGACGACTCCGTAACGCGCGCGAGCTCGTGGCCGGGGTCCGACCACCAGTCCATCGTACCCCGCAACTTCGGCCTTCATAAGCCTCCCGACGGCAGTGACGATCGCATAGGATCGGCTTCGGAGCGAAGGCTGCGTCAAGTACCGGTTTGGGATCCCGATGAGCATTCTCGGAGAGTTGGGCGCCTTTGCCGCCGGCGCGTCAATCCGATCGCAAAACATGGCGCTTCGGGATATCCAGCGCCGGCACTTCCTCGACGCCCTGGCGGCGACGATCGCCGGCCACGCGACCGGGGAGGCGAACGCGCTTGCCGGCGTTCTTGCCGGACGCCCGCTGGGCCGGCGCGTCGCAGAGGCGCGGCTGAGCGAAGTCGACGACATCCACTGCGCGTCCTGCGTAACGCCATCGGCGGTGGCGGTGCCGGCGGCGCTTATCGCGATCGAACGGGAGCCGGACGCGGACCCCGCAAGGCTCGCCGACGCTCTATGGGTCGGCACCGAAACGATGACCCGGCTGGGCGCCGCGATCGACGGCGCGCGGATTCTCTACCGCGGCATCTGGCCGACATATTTCTGCGCGCCTGTCGGCGTCGCGGCCACGTTCGGCCGGCTGATCGGGCTGGATGCGGAGGAAATGACGAACGCGCTCGCCATATCCCTCTATCTCACCTCCGGCGCCGTCAGCCGCCGCGATCGCGGCCGGGCGCCACGTTGGTTGTTGATTGCGCTTGCCGCCGAGCAGGGCGCGCACGCGGCGCGGGCCGCTCGCGCCGGATTCGGCGGCGATCCCGGTCTGCTCGACTCACCGGATTGGCTCGCGAACACTCGGGGCATCGCCCTGGATGCTGCGCGGCTCGCCGAGGGACTCGGGGAGACCTGCATCTATGGCGAACTCAGCCTGAAACCGTTCTGCTCGGCCAAACAGGCGATCGCGGCGACCGACGCCGTGCGCGACCTGCTCGCCGACGGTCTCGATCCATCTGCCGTGGAGTCGGTGGAAATCCGGGTGCCGCCGCCCTATGCCGCGATGATCTCGCGACAAGCGGTTCCCGGGGACCGGACCTCGACCCTGGTGAGCGCGGCCTATCAGATCGCGCTCGCGGTGCTTCGCCCGGACGCGATGTATGACGTCGGACGCACCGACATGCCATTCGACGAGGAGATCGCGGCGCTCGCCGGCCGCATCGCAGTGCGCGGCGACGAGTCGCCCGAGCTGATGGTCCATTTCCCCGCGCGGTTTCCGGCAAAGGTCGCGATCGCCGCCGCGGGGCGGTCGCACGAACGCTGCGTGGTCGACGCGACCGGCGATCCCGGGCGGCCGCTCGACGATGCGGCGCTCCGGTCGAAGACGGCGCGCATCCTGGACAATCTCAGGCACGGCGAGGATGCGGAAACCCTGTTCGAGATGGCCGGGCAGGCGCTGACCGACACGGTCGCCGCGCGTTCCCTATCCTCCGCCCTCGCTCGGATTTCCGGGCGGGCGGCGGACGGAGGACGCGTTAGGGAAGCCTAGGGCGACGGGACGATGACCGGGGCGCCCAGGAGGAGCGCGCCGTTCGGACCGTCATAGCTTGCGGTCACCGACACCACCGACCCTCCCGGCAGGGCGGCGTCGGGGTTCCGTTCGTCGGCCGCGACGGAGAGCGGGTTCGAACCGCGATTCACCTCGGCCGACCATGACCGCAGGCGGGCCCCGGGAACCGCGTCTTTCAACGACTCCGCGAGGGTCGCCCTGTCGAGCGACCGCCGCAAGGCTGCGTGGCTCTTCGAATCGATCCCGTCCCGGTCAAGGGTGTGTGTCACCCTGATCCAGTGTCCCTTGTACGCGAGGGACAGCTGGACGGCCGCACGCTCGCCGAACGCGATATCCGCTTCCGGCCGGATGAAACGCGCATCGCGGTCGAGGTCGGGCGCGATGGCGATCAGGACCTCCTCCGCGCCCCGCGACCGCAGCGCTCCGTCGAGGGCGGAGACCAGCGGCGCGCTCCTGTTCGTCGCTTCGATCCCAGCGAACGCATCCCGCGCCATCGCTTCGGCGTGGGCCGTAAGGGCGAGCTCCGCTTCGTCCGCCGGGTGGCGCGCCGCGGCGAACAGCGCGCTCGCATCGGCCAGCTCCGCCCGAGCCAATTCATCGGCCAGCGGCGAAGCGATCCCTCCGGGAAGGCGCGAAAGCTCCAGCACTCCGATCGTCTTCGGCGCTTCGAGCCGTTCGTTCACGAACCCGGCGATCGTCGCGCCCAGCCGCGGGGTGCAGATCACCTCCTCGATATGTGCGGTTTCCTCGATCCATCCGCCGACCCGCTTCGACAGGCTGACGAACAGCGTCGGCCGGCCATCCGGCAGCACCACCAGGACGCCCTGGTTCCAGTAGGGCACGAAATGCGTCAGGAACGAGACCGCCGCGGGCCGCGGGAAGCTGGTGTATAGGATGAGCGCATCCATGCCTGCGTTCGCCATTGCCGCCTGGCACCGCGCGACCCGGGCGTCGAGAACGGCGGGCGGAACCTCGTCCCGCGACCAGGCGAGGAGCCCCCGCCTCATGCGGGTACCGACAGTAATTCGAGCGGCACGGTGCCGAAGTCCTCGTACCCGTCCTCGGTCACCGCGACCGTGTCGCCCAGCACCATGTAGCCGACCTCCGGATGGTAGGTGTTGGGGTGGACGATCAGCGTCGCGCCCGCGCCTAGCACCGTGTCGACGTCTTCCAGGATGTGCGGCTTGTTGTCGACGAACAGGCCGCAGCCATGGCCGCGCACCCGCGTGTATTCGCTGGTGGTGTACTTTTCCAGCCCGTGGCGTCGGAACACGTCGTTTTCGGCCTTGGCCACTGCGCTCGCCGTGACACCCGCCCGCAGGACCGCGTACCCCGCCCGCACGGCTTCGTTATAGACGTCGAACGCACGCAACTGAGCGGCGCTGGGCTCGCCGAGCACCAGCGTGCGGCAGATCTGGGCGTAGTAGCCGTCGACGCAGGGGGTAAGCTCGGTGGTCACCAGATCGCCCGGCTCGAGCCGCCTTTCGCCCGGCGGGTGCATGCCGCGTACCTCGCGACCGCCCGAACCCATGATCATGAAGTTCTCGGCGCATCCTTCGGCGCGGTAGAACGCCTCCACATCGGCGCTCACCTCGTACTCGGCCCGCCCAACCCGGCAGGCCTCCATGAAAACCCGATAGCCTCGGGCCGCCATCGCGGCAGCGCGACGGACCGCATCGACCTCGAGCGCCGATTTGTTGAGCAGCAGGCGGTCGATGAGGTCGGTGCCGTCGGCGAGGTTTCTGGAAACTCCCCACTGGGCGATGCCGTGGGGCATCAGAGTGGCGGGCGCCGTGGCGATGCGTCGGTTCCCCATCGCTTCCAGCCGCCGGATCGCGGCGCCGACGATATCGTCGGACCATGCGACGGAAGCATCGGGGCAGGCGATGCGCGCCCGATCCGCCTCGCCCGGGCTGTCGACCAGGATCTCGGTCTCCCCGTCGGCCAGCACGATCGCGAGCGCATCCCCCTCGATCGGCGGGAAATCGGTGGCATAGCGCAGATAGTCGCAGTGCCAGGCGTTGCCGCAGACCAGGACGCCGTCAAACCCCGCCTCGGTCATCGCCGATCGGAGGCGGGCAGAGCGTTCTTCATGCAAAGTGTTCATGCGGTCAGGTTCCTGCCGCGCCACGCTCCCTGCCGCCGCCGGTACGCGGCCCCGGTCGGCGGCTCGATGGACTGTACTACGGGCCACGGCCGGGAGCCGACAGGCGTCGACCGTGGCGCGACGGCTATCTTTCATCGGCGGCCGGTGACCGCAATATCGAGATTTCCATACCGGTCGACTTCTAGCGTGTCGCCAAGCAAGACCACCGTTGTCGAAGCGTGCTCTTCGACCAATGCAGGTCCCTGGATCCGGTTGCCCGCCAGGAGCGCCTCCCGAGCATAGGTGGGCGTGTCGACGAAACCTCCGGCCTCGTCGAAATATACCGGTCGTTCTCCGCTCAGCGCGGAAGCGGGCGGTTCGATAGCGCCCGCTTCCACGGTCTCGAAGGCGGGCTTGCGCATCGTTCCGGTGACCGTAGTGCGAAGGCTCACGATCTCGGCGCTTTCGGCGGGTGCGTTGGTGCCGTAGCGTTGCTGGTGCATCGCGTCGAAATGCGCCTTGATCGCCTCGCGGTCCCCGTTCTCGAAGACCTCCGTCGGCAGGTCGACGGTCACGGCATGCTCCTGTCCGACATAGCGCATGTCGGCCGCCCGCCTGACGGCGATTTCCTCCGGCGTGACCGATGCAGCCCCGATCGCCGCCCTTCCTTCCTCCTCCAAGGCGCGGTAGACCGCTTCGACCTCGTCGAAGGGCGCGGTCTCGAGCGCAGTGAACCAGGTGCGAACGAAGTCGTAGCGGAGGTCGGAAAACAGCATTCCCAGGGCGGAGAACAGGCCCGGGGCGCGCGGTATCACCACCCGCGAGATCCCGAGCTCCCGCGCGACGGCCGAGGCGTGAAGCGGCCCCGCCCCGCCATAGGCGACGAGGACGAAATCGCCAACATCGAGCCCCCGCTCGGTAGTCACTCCCTTGACCGCATAGGACATTGCGGTCGTCGCGATGCGCAGGATTCCGTCGGCCGCGCGGATCGTCTCCATGCCCAGCGGTTCGGCGACGCGGTCGCGCATCGCGGCTTCGGCGGCTTCCGCGTCGAGCACCATTTCGCCGCCGAGAAAGCGCTCGGTTCCGAGGCGGCCGAGCAGCAGGTTGGCGTCGGTCACGGTCGGCTCCGTCCCGCCGAGGCCGTAGCACGCGGGGCCGGGGGCGGCGCCGGCGCTCTGCGGTCCGACATGGAGCGCGCCGTCCTCGTCGACCCGAGCGATCGAACCCCCGCCGGCGGAGACCTCGAAGATGTCCATCATCGCGATCTGCACCGGCAGAGCCTTTTCGTAGCCGCCAAGCAGCGCGGCACCCGTGGTTAGCGCATCGCCCTTGTAGATCACGCCCGCCTTCGCGGTGGTTCCACCCATGTCGAAGGCGATCGCGTTCTCCAGACCGAGCGCGACGCACAGCGCGCGGGTGCCGATCACGCCCGCGGCAGGGCCCGATTCCAGCATCCGCACGCAATGGCGCTGCGCCTCCTCCGCCTCGTAAAGACCGCCGGTGGACTGCACCACCAGGAACGATCCGGTGAAGCCGGCCCGCTTCAGATGGTCGTCGATCTCGCCGATATAGGCGCGCACCTTGGGCCCGATATAGGCGTTGGCCACAACCGTCGACGTGCGCTCGAACTCCCGGTATTCCTGCGAAAGCTCGTGCGACGCCGAGACGAAGAGATGCGGGTGGGCTTCTTCCAGGATGGTCTTGGCGCGGAGCTCGTGATCGGGGTTGCGGTAGCAGTGCAGAAACAGGATCGCCACGGCCTCCATGCCAAGCTCGTCGATCCGGCGTGCCAGCGCCGCGACCTCCCGGTCATCGAGCGGACGTTCGATCTCGCCCGACGCCAGCACGCGCTCGCTCACCTCGAAACGCAGCGCGCGCTCCACCAGAGGTTCGTGTTTCTGGAAGAAGAGGTTGTAGGAATCGGGCCGGTTGATCCGGCCGATCTCGTAGACGTCGCGAAAGCCCTCGGTGGTGATCAGCGCGGTCTTGGCGCCGGTCCGCTCGAGGATCGTGTTGATCGCGATCGTCGAGCCATGCAGGAACAAACCCGCATCCGTGAACCCGGTGCCGGCCCTGGCGACACCGCTCTCGATTCCCTCGACCAAATGGTCCGGCGTCGAAAGCGTCTTGCCGAAGAACAGCGTGCCCGCCTCTTCGTCGAACCCCGCGATGTCGGTGAACGTACCTCCGATATCCGCAGCCAGCCGCATACGCGTACCCCCGTTCGCGGTCAGATCGCCTGCGCGGCGGCGAGCCGCTTCCTCAGCCGGTCCGTCTCGGCGAGATCGACTTCCAGCGTGTCCGGGTCCAGAGCGACGCCGAAATCCTCCAGCGCCCGTTCCCGAGACACGTACCCCTGGCGCACATCCGCGCAAACCCGCTCGGCGGGCCGTTCCCAGGGCGGACCGAATCCGCCGCCGCCGCCGCCCAGCACCTTGAACACGTCGCCGGGAGCCATTCGCGAGGTGAATACCTTGGCATTGACGAGATCGGTCTGGGACTCGCCGCCGACGGTCAGCTCGACCCGGTTGCCGCGGCCCTCCTTGCCGCCTTCGAGCCCCCAGGGCCGGCAATGCATGCGCTCGATCCGGGTGGACAGGTTGAGCGCCTTCTGCATGCGGACGGCGGCCTCGGTGCCGAGCCCGCCGCGCATGCGCCCCGGACCGCCTGAATCCTGAATTAGCCCATACCGCTCGTAGACCAAGGGGTACTTGGTCTCCATGAGTTCGACGGGATTGTTATGGGTGTCGCCGTCGTTGATGCACACCGTCGCGTTCACCCCGTCTTCGGTCTTCTTGGCGCCCCAGCCGCCGCCGATGGGTCCCGTCGATGTGATGATCATGCGTTTTTCGTCGGGCAGGTAGCCATAGAGCTGGGCCAGCCCGAGATCCGCGAAGTGACCCGCCGCGACCCGATCGGGGACCGCGGGAGCGAGAGCCCTGAAGATGGTGTCAACGACCGTCATGGGTATCGTCATCCAGAACCGGAGCGGCGCCGGGCGCACCGCACTCACAACCCTGCCCGGCGGGTTTATGACGTCCAGCGAGCGGAAGCTGCCGTCGTTGATCGGATAGTCGGTCGGCGAGGTGAGGCACTTGTAGGCGACCTGGCAGGCTCCGTAGCCGGCGGTGGGGCCGGAATTGTAGAAACCGCGCACCTGCTCCGAAACGTCCGACAGGTCGACCGTCATCCGGTCTTCCCTGACCGTTACCTTGACCCGGATCGGGATGCGCTTGCCGATATCGACGCCGTCGTCGTCCATGTAGGACTCGGCCTCGTAAACGCCGTCGGGCACGGTCCGGGTGCGCGCCCGCGCCGATCGCTCCGACTTGTCCATGATCGCGTTGATCGCGGCCAGCACCTCGTCGCGGCCGTAGCGGTCCAGCAGCTCGGTGAAGCGACGCTCGCCGGTCCGCACGGCGGTCAGCTGGGCCCGAAGATCGCCCATCGCCCGGTCGGGCAGATGGACGTTCATTTCGATGATGTCGATCAGGTCCTGGTTGATCTCCCCGCGCCGCTGCAGCTTGAGAAGCGGTATCTGGAGCCCCTCGGAGTAGATGTCCGTGGTCATTCCGCCGAGCACACCGCCGATGTCGAGCCAGTGCGCCATGCAAACCGAAAACGCGGTCAGCTTTCCGCCATGGAAGATCGGCAGGCTGAGGGTGACGTGGTTCAGATGGCTGCCGGTGATGTAGCCGTCATTGGTCACCAGGATGTCGCCGGGTTCGATGTCGGCGCCGAAATGGGCGAGCTTGGCCTTCAGCGTCTCGGCCATGCCGCGGATGAACATCGGCAGGCCGAGACCGATGGAGATCGTCTCTCCGCTCTTGGTGAACAGCCCGGTGGTGAAGTCGAGCGCCTCGTAGATGATCATGTTGTAGGCGGTGCGCATGAGGTTGGTCTTCATTTCCTCGGTCACCGCCATGACTCCATTGCGCACAATTTCGGCGGTGACGGGATCGGCGCGGGACGCCTGTCGGACTGTCATCGGGGTCGGCTCCAAGTCGGTGCCCTATGCAATTCCGGAAATGTTAGTTGACCGCCCGAGGGTACGCCATTGCCGGCTCCCGACGTCCGTCCTAGGATCAGCAGGCAGGGACCATGGCCGGCGTAGAGACCGGAATGACGAATGAAACGGACATTTCCGGAGCGGCCGCGCGGGGTACAACCCCGGAGGCCGACCCTGCCGGACCGTTATCTCTTGGCGACGAATCGGCCCATATAGCCTTCCAGCGCGAGATCGCCGCCATGCTCGCCGATGCCGACATCACCGAGGAGCAGCGGCAGCTATTCCTGATCGCCGTGAGCTGTCCCTGCTGCGGTGCGGGAGGCCTGTCGCTCAGCCTGTCGCTGAAGCCGGGTGCGGCACCCAAGTTCTGAGCGGCCGGGCGGAGGATCCCCTTCGAGATAACCGTCGACCCCGCGGGCCACGGTCCAACGTCCGGCTTGACGGGTGTTCATGGAGGGGCTGAGATCGGCCATCCGACATGCCCCAGCGGAATGGAGAAGCCGATGACAGGGTCTCTCATGCTTGCGACGGGGAACGGCGTCTTTCTCGCGGAGGACAACGGCGTGGGCTACGAGCCCCGGCCGCTGGGCCTGGAAGGCAGGGGCATCGTCCGGTGGATCGTGGCGGATTTGTCCGATCCCGGCCGGGCGTGGGCCGCGACCGAGCGGGCGGGTGTCTGGCGCACCGACGACGGCGGGCAGAGCTGGGCGGAGAAGAACGAGGGGCTGGTCTACAAGCACTGCCTGTCGCTCGCCCTCCATCCGGCGACGGGCGCCCTCTATGTCGGGACCGAACCCGCCTGCATCTTCAGATCGACCGACGGGGGCGAGAGCTGGGTCGAGCTCGAAACCCTGCGCCGGCTCGGAACGCGCAAGGACTGGACCTTTCCCGGCCCGCCCTACGTCGCCCATGTGCGCGGCATCGGGCTGTCCGCGTCCGATCCGGACGTCATTTTCGGCGCGGTCGAGGAGGGCTGGCTGGTGCGCTCGTCGGACGGCGGCGAGAGCTGGGTCAACATCAAGGACGGCACCGAGTTCGACTCCCACACCGTGACGGTCCTCCCCGATGGCCGCACCGTGGTCTCGGCGTCGGGTCACGGCCTTTACCGGAGTACGGACGGGGGCGAGACGTTCGCGCAATCGGATGCCGGGATCGCGCACCCCTACCTGATAAACGTCGCGGTTCATCCCGACCGGCCCGACGTGCTGTTCACGGCGGGCGCGGAGGTGCCGCCGCCGGGCTGGCGTCGGCCGGAAGGCGCGGGGGCGGGCTTCTACCGGAGCGAGGACGGCGGAGAGAGCTGGACCCGCCTGACCGGCGGGTTGCCGGAGCGCATCGGCCCCGCGCCGCGCTCGATCGCGGTCGATCCCGCCTCGCCGGAGACGGTGTTCGTCGGGCTCAATGACGGCGAATTGTGGGCCAGCCGGGACGGCGGCGAGGGGTTTTCCCGTGTCGCATCCGGCCTGCCGCCGATACTGGGCATCGCACCGGTCGCCGCCTGAGCCCGACATGCCGCGACAGGAAAGGCGGGAGAGCTTCGAGGGCATCGCTATCTTCGTCCGCGTCGCGCAAAGTGCGAGCTTCACGGACGCGGCGCGCCAACTCGGGCTGTCGGCGTCCGGGGTCAGCCGGGCGATCACACGGCTGGAATCCCGACTCGGGACCCGATTGGTCGACCGGACAACGCGGCGCCTGTCGCTTACCGCGGAAGGCAGCGCCTATTTCGAACGCTGTCGACGTATCCTTGCCGAGCTCGAGGACGCGGAGGCCGCGCTCGCCGAGGCGGGTGGCGTGCCCCGGGGGCTTCTTCGAATCCAGGTGCCGCGGGGCTTCGGTCGGACGGTCGTCGTACCGGCGCTCGCAGGCTTCCTGTCGCGCTACCCCGAGGTTACGGTGGACATCGCCGTCAACGACGGCGCCATCGATCCCGGAGCGGACGGGGTCGATGCCTCCTTCATTCTGGGGGAACCCGTGACGGGCCGCTTCGTCGCTCGCAGGATCTGCACCATCGGATATGCGGTTTGCGCGGCGCCCGTTTACCTGGAGATACACGGCGAACCCCGGGAAGTGTCCGATCTTGCCCGACACCGGTGTCTCAACTACCTGCGCCCCCGGTCCGGTCGCCAACGCGTATGGACTCTGAGCGGCCGCGGCGAGGAGGTTTCTGTGCCGGTCTCCTCGGTCCTCAGCGCCAACGACATCCAGGCCGTCCACCAGGCGGCCTTGTCCGGGGCCGGCCTTGCTTATCTGATGGATTTCCTGATCGCCGATGACGTCGCGGCGGGACGATTGAGGATCGTCATGCCGGACCACGTTCTCCGTGGCGTACCGGTGTTCTTGTGCTACCCGCGAAACCCGCATAAGTCGCCGCGCTTGACCGCGTTCGTCGACTATCTCGGCGAGACGCTGGATACCCCCACGGCATGGTCGATCGACCGGTTGGTGGGTTAGATTATTGACTGACGATCAAAAGACTTTCTCCAAGTCAGCTCTTTGACGCATCAATAGCGAACGCTACCATCGACCCGCGCTCCGGTTCCACGTTCGCACGGTGAAACGGATGACCGGCGAATTCGAACGCCACACCATGGATCTTCCCACGGGACCGGTGTCCTGTTTCGTGGCCGGGACAGGCCACGATGTCGTCTACCTCCATCCCGCCGCGGGGATGCGGATTTCCGGTCCTCTGCGTCGCCTGGTCCGCCGGTTTCGCGTCTGGGCTCCGGTCGTGCCCGGCTTCGACGGGACGCCGGTTCACGGCGAAGTCGATTCGATGCCGGCGCTCGCCGATTTGCTCGCAGCGTTCGTCGAGGCCGGGCCGGGCCGGGCCGTCGACGCGGTGGGCAGTTCGCTCGGCGGCTGGCTGGGCGCCTGGCTCGCGATTCGGCATCCGGACCTCGTCGAGCATCTGGTGCTCGCCGCTCCGGCGGGTTTCAGGCCGGCGGACGCGCCGCCGTTGAGTTTCGATCCCGACACCATGCGCGCCCAGCTCTACGCCCATCCCGAACGGGTGCCTCCGGACGACAAGCCGCCGGAGATGCGCAAGGCCAATGCTGCGGCCGTCGCCAGATACGGGTTGGGCAATTCCCATGACGCCGCACTCCAGGCGCGGGTGCGGGAGATCGCCTGCCAGACCCTGATCCTCCACGGCACGCTCGACGTGCGGGTTCTCCCGACGGGCGTCCAGATGCTGAAGGAGCGAATTCCCAATTCGCAGCTGGTCTATGTCTACGACGCCGCCCACAGTCTGGAGCTGGATCAGCCCGAGCGCGTGGGAGCGCTGATCGAGGATTTCCTGGTCAGGGGCGAAGCCTTCATCGTCAACCAGCCGCTTCCGGAAATTGCGGACACGGCAGCGGGGAGCAGCGCATGAGGTTCTCGCAGACCCACCACATGCCCTACACCGATATCGACGAGGCCGGGCTCGGCTGGCCCATTTCCAACAGCCGGTTCGACGCAGGCCGCGCCGTCGAAATGTTCCGCACCTATATCCATGCCAAGGTGCATGCCGAGGAGTGCGGCTTCGACGCGATCGGCTGCAACGAGCACCATATGAGCCCGTTCGGCATGATGCCAAACCCCAACCTGATCGCCGCCTCGGTGACCGAGCGCACGACCACGGCCGAAATTCAGCTCAGCGGCAACATCGTGCCGCTCACCAACCCGATCCGCATCGCCGAAGAATACGCGATGATCGACGTGATGAGCGGCGGCCGGCTGATGGCGGGTTTCATGCGCGGCATCCCGCATGAATACGTCGCCTACAACGTCGCCCCGGACGAGTCCTGGAGCCGCATGCGCGAGGCCGTTCAGCTTATCCTCAAGGCGTGGACCGAGCCGGAGCCGTTCGGCTGGGAGGGCGAACATTACCGATTCCGCGCCGTGTCGATCTGGCCCAAACCCGTTCAGCGGCCGCACCCGCCGATCCTGATGTCGGGCGGCAGCCCGACATCGGCCCGCTTCGCCGCCGAGCACAGGGCGGTCATGGGCATCCTTCGAGTGCTCAATTTCGATCAGGCGCTGCAGCTGATCGACATTTACAAGCAGAAGGCCCGGGAGGACGGCTGGGAGCCCGGACCCGACCGCTTCATGGTCGGCGTGCCGACGGCGGTCGCGGAGACCTTCGAGGAGGCGAAGCGCGAACTGCACGACGGCACGCAGTACTTTTTCGACGTCCTCCAGGGCGGCATAAACCGGGCCCAGCTCCTGGTTCTCCAGAAGACTCGCTTCAACGCCGACGACACCCTCGTCCGTCCGGTCGACAAGGATCAGACGATGAAGGCGACCCCGGTCGAGCAGCGCGTCGAGAACGGGCAGGTTCTCTGCGGCACGCCCGACATGGTGGTCGACCAGATCAAGCGCATGCACGCCGCGCTGAACCACGGGCACATGAATTTGATCGTGAAAGTCGGCAATATGTCGGACGACTTCGTCCTTCGGAGCATGAAGCTCCTCGGCGAGCACGTGTTTCCGGAGGTCAAGCATCTCGGCAAGACGGCCGAAACGGTCGCCGCCGAATAGCCCCGGCTCGACGCACGCAGGAGCGAACCGATGCCGAGCGTCACAGTCGTCAACCGCGCCAACAGGAC
>JAJDVM010000115.1 GCA_022826125.1 Defluviicoccus sp. | reverse complement strand
GGCCGCTTCATGCACGATGTGACCGTCCGGCAGGAGATCGTCGACCGGGTTCTGGCCCGGCGCGGGCGCTACCACCTCTACGATTCGCTCGATCCGGGCGCGACGGCGTTCGTCGTGATCGACATGCAGAACATGTTCTGCGAGCCCGACGCGCCCGCCGAGGTGCCGGCCTCGCGCGGGATCTGCGACAACATCGACCGCCTGGCCGGGGAGGTTCGGGCGCAGGGCGGGCTGGTGATCTGGGTGACCAGCGCGGCCACCTTCGCGAACGGCAAGAGCGATTGGGAATCCTTCGTCCGCAACTTCGTCGCCGAGGAGGTGCAGGAGCGCACCATCGAGGCGATGAAGCCGGGCGGCCACGGCGAACAGATCTGGCACGAGCTCGAACCCGACGAGCGCGACCTGTTCGTGCGCAAGAACCGCTACTCGGCGCTCACCCCGGGCGCGTCGATGCTGCAAACGGTGCTCGCCAGCCACCGCATCCGCAACGTGCTGATCGGCGGGACCAAGACCAATATCTGCTGCGAATCGACCGCGCGCGACGCGATGCAGCTCGACTACCGGGTGGTGATGGTGGAGGACTGCAACGCCGCGCTGTCGGACGACGAGCACCGCGCGGCGCTGGAGAACGTCATCCAGCAATTCGGCGATGTGATGACCGCGGACGAGGCCGTCGCCGCGCTTCGGAAGCGGCGCAATGAGCCGTAGGGACCTCGCCGAATTCTCGGCCCTCACCTTCGATTGCTACGGCACGCTGATCGACTGGGAAACCGGCATCTGGGACGCGCTCCAGCCGCTCCTGATGGCGAACCCCGGTTGTAAAGTCGGCCGGGCCGAGGGACTCGCGGCCTTCGCCGAGTCCGAGTCCGCCGAGCAGCTTGCGCACCCCGATACGCTCTATCCCGGAATCCTCGCCGCCGTGCACCGGGCGATCGCCGCCCGGTTCGGCCTCGATACCGACGCCGCGCTCGACGAGACCTTCGGCGCCTCGGTCGGGCACTGGCCGGCATTTCCCGACACCGCAGGCGCGCTCAGGAGGCTGAAGGCGCGCTACAGGCTGGCGATCCTGTCCAATGTCGACCGCGCCGGCATCGCCGCCTCCAACCGCAAGCTCGGGGTCGAATTCGACGCCGTCTGCACCGCCCAGGACATCGGCAGCTACAAGCCCGACCCGCGCAATTTCGCCTACCTGATCGAGCATCTCGCCGGGCTCGGCATCGCCGCCGGCGAAATCCTGCATACCGCGCAGAGCCTGCATCACGACCACGTGCCGGCGCGCGCGGCCGGGCTCGCCAACGCCTGGATCGACCGTCAGGGGCTTTCCCGGGGCGGCGACTGGGGCGCCACCGCGCCGGTCGACGACATGCCGGAGTTCGACTTCATCTTTCCGACGCTGGGGGCGATGGCCGACGCGGCCGGTCTATGAGCCGACCTTGACGTCCGCGATCGCCATTTCGATGGCGTCCACGATGCCGATATAGCCGGTGCAGCGGCAGAGATTGCCGGAGAGCTCGAGCCTGATCCGATCGCGGTCGGCGTCGGGCAGGCGGGTGACGATGTCGTACGCCGTCGCCAGCATGCCCGGGGTGCAGTACCCGCACTGGACGGCGTGCGCCCTCTTGAACGCCTCGCGGATCGTCGCCATCACGTCGTCGCCGCCCCAGCCCTCCACGGTGCGCACCTCCGCGCCATGGGCCGCCACCGCGAGCGTGATGCAGGACCGCGCGGGACGACCGTCGAGCATGATCGTGCAGGCCCCGCACACCCCGTGCTCGCAGGCGGTATGGGTGCCGGTCAGCCCCTCGCGCTCGCGCAGGAAGTCGGCGAGCGACAGCCGGGGCTCCACGTCGGCGGTGACGGTCCGGCCGTTGACGGAAATCGTGGTCGAGGTCATCGGGAAAGCGCCTCCCGGGCGGCGCGGACGGTCACGGTCGCATGCACGTTCATGGCGTAGCGGTCGCCGGTGTCGGCGAACCCCGCCGCCGCGATTCCGCTGCCGGCGGCGTCCTTGATCTCGCCCGCCAGCGCGTCCGACCAGCCGTCGGCCTCCGCCACCAGCGTGGCCACGCCGTCGAGCAGGATCGGCGCATGGGTCGGCCCGGCGAGCGCGACGCGGCAGTGGGCGCGATCGGGATCGCGGACCACGACCGCGAGCGATTCCGCGAAATCGCCCGGCTTCACGCAGAGTTTGCAGTGGCCCCAGCGCGCCGAGTCCGACAGCCGGGGGATGCGGATCGCCTCGACGATCTCGCCGGGTTCCAGAACGGTGGTCAGCGGATCGACGATGAACGCGTCGGCCGCGACCGTCCTCCCGCCTTCCGGTCCCATGACGCCGAGGCTCGCGCCGAGCGCCATCGTCACCGGCGCCCAGTCCCCCGCGGGGTCGGCATGGGCGAGGCTGCCGGCGATCGTGCCGCGGTTGCGCACCGCGCGATAGGCGATGCCCGAGGCCGCGCGGCGCATCAGCCCGCCCGTCACGTCCGGTACCTCGCCGTCCTCGACCGCCGAATGGACCACCGAAGCGCCGATGGTCACGCCGTCCTCGTCCTCGGAAACCTCGCGCAGCTCGGCGATCGGCGACAGGTCGACCAGAAGCGCCGGCCGCGCGATCCGGAGGTTGAGCATCGGCCCGAGCGACTGGCCGCCGGCCAGCGGACGCGCGTCCCCGCCGGCGCCGCTCAGCAGGCCGACCGCCTCGTCGAGGCTCTCCGCGCGGGCGTAGTCGAACGGTGCGGGTTTCATGACGCGTGCCCCCGCTCGATGGCGTCGAACACCCGGCGCGGGGTGATCGGCGTCTCGGCGATCTCGACGCCGAGGCCCTTGAGCGCGTCGTTGACCGCGTTGCCGATCGCGCCGACCGGGCCGATCGCGCCGGATTCGCCCACCCCCTTGATCCCCATCGTGGAGTAGGGCGAGGGCGATTCCATGTAGTCGTACTTGATGTCCGGCACCATCGGCGCCGCCGGCACGTGGTAGTCGGCGAGCGTCACCGAGAGCGGCTGGCCGTTCTCGTCATAGTCCGATTCCTCGTAGAGCGCGTTGCCGATTCCCTGCGCATAGCCGCCGATCACCTGGCCCTTGACCACCAGCGGGTTCACCCGCGTGCCGCAATCGTCCACGATCGCGTAGTCGAGAATCTCCACCTGCCCGGTCTCGGGATCGACCGCGACCACGGCGCCGTGCGCGCCGAAGCCGAACACCCCGCCATGGACCTTGTCGTTGTAGCCCGTGGTCACGGTGAGCCCGCCCCGGTCGGTGTCGTCGGGCAGGTTCTCGGGGTGGTGGTAGAACGCTTCGGCGATTTCGTCGAAGCTCACCGAGCCGCCCGGGCCGCGCACCTCGGCGTTCTCGACCGCCACCTCCGCTTCGTCGCATTGCAGCAGGTGGGCGCCGATCCGTGCCAGCCTGGGTTTCAGTTCGCGGCAGCCCTGGGCCACCGCGCCGCCGGCGACGACGATGCTTCTCGACGCGTAGGTACCGGTCCCGGCGTAAGCCGTCGCGGTGTCGCCGTGGCGGATCGCGATCCGGTCCGGGTCGATGCCGAGCTCGCTGGCCGCGACCTGGGCCAGCGTGGTCTCAAGCCCCTGGCCGTGGCACTGGATGCCGACCGAGGCCCAGAGCCCGCCGTCGGGGGTCAGCTTGACGGTCGCCATCTCCATCCCCGGCACCAGCTCGATACCCCAGGCGGAGTAGCCGAACGGTCCGGTGCCATAGGCGGTCTGCTCGTAGAAACAGGCGAATCCGACGCCGATCAGCCTTCCGTCGGGCTCCGGCGTCCTCTGGCGCTCGCGCACCGCCTCGGGGTCGATGGCGGCGACGCAGCGCCGGAACGCCTCGGGATAGTCGCCACTGTCGAGATGCTTGCGGGTGACGGTGTCGTAGGGCATCGCCTCGGGCGGCACCAGGTTGTCGAGCCTGACCTCCCACGGCTCGCGCCCGACGGTACGCGCGATGGCGTCCATGGTGAGCTCGTCGGTGAAGCAGGCACCGGGCCGGGCGACGCCCCGGAACGGCTGGCTCGGCGGCTTGTTGGTGCAGACCGTGACCGAGCGGCCCTTGAGCGCGTCCACCGTATAGGGCCCCTGCAGATTGCCGACGCCGGTCGCCGCCTCGACCCCGATCGGCCAAGGCCAGGGCGAGTAGGCGCCCGCGTCCACCACGCACTCGACCTCCATGCCGAGGATCTTGCCGACCGCATCCGTATAGGCGGTCATCGCGTATTGGTGGTTGCGGCAATCGGCGTCGCAGGTCAGGTGTTCGAGCCGGTCCTGGATCCACTTGATCGGGCGGCCCAGTCTGAGCGAGGTCCAGCAGACCGCCATCGTCTCGCCGTCGAGATGGGTCTTGAGCCCGAACCCGCCGCCCACGTCGGGGCAGATCACCCGGACGTCGTTGATCTCCAGTCCGAGGAAATGGGCGATGCCGCGCTGCATCGGGTGCGGCAGCTGGTGCGACATCCAGACGACCAGCTCGTCGAGCCTGGAATCGTAGTGGGCGAGCGTGCCGCGACCCTCCATCGGGAACGGCGTCTGGCGCGCCATGCGGAACCGGCGGTGCACGGTATGGACCGCGGCGGCCCTGGCCGCATCGAGGTCGCCGTTCTCGAACCCCGTCTCGCAGCATACGTTGTCGGCCCAGTGGTCATGGACCAGCGCGGCGGAAGGCTCGCGGCCGTCGTTCATGTCGACGACCGCCGGAAGCTCTTCGTACTCGACCTCGATCGCGTCGGCGATGTCCTCGGCCTCGGCGCGACTCGGCGCGACGGCGATGGCGACCTGCTCGCCGGCATAGCGCACCTTGTCCTTGGCGAGCACCGGAAAATCGGCGCCCTTGAAGCCGGGGAACGAGGCGGTCGAGCGGATCGGCTTGATGTCCGCCATGTCGGCGGATGAGAACACCTGCCCCTCGGCGCCCTTCGGCGTCTTCACCGAGAGCAGGCGTCCGTGGGCGATCGGCGCCCGGTTGAACGCCGCGTGCCACATGCCGGCGAGCTGGACGTCCGGGGTGAATTCCCCGGTGCCCATGAGAAACCGGTCGTCCTCCTTGCGCGCGATGCTCGCGCCAACCCCACGGTCACTCAAGGCCGCCTCCTGAAGCGGTGTCTGCGGCGGGCGCTTCGAGCCCTGCTCGCGGCTTCCAGACTAATGCACCGTCTGCCCGCCGTCGACGACGAGCGCCGTTCCGTGGATGTAGGAGGCGGCGTCGGAGGCGAGGAAGATGGCGGCGTTCGCCACCTCGTCGCAGGTGGCGAGCCGCTTGAGGAGGGCGAGCTCCTCGACCGCCTTGCCGTCGACCATGCCGGAATCGATGTAGTGCTTCACACGCGGCGACAACGTCGCGCCCGGGCAGAGCGAATTGACCCGGATGTTCTCGGTTCCGTAGTCCACCGCCAGCTGGCGGGTGAGCGAGACCATCCCGCCCTTGGCCGCGCAATAGACCGGCATCTCGGGGTGGCCGATCAGCCCGAAGGTCGAGGCCACGTTAACGATCGACCCGCCGCCCGGCGCGCCCTTCATCATCGGGATGAAGGCGCGGCACATGTAGAAGACGCTGGAGAGGTCGGTCGCGATGATCCGGTTCCAGTCGTCGGTCTCGAGATCGACGATCTTCTTCACGAAGTTGGTGCCGGCGTTGTTGATCACCGCCTTGATGTGCTCGTGGCGGCCGGCGAGGGTCTCCCGGAGCGCCGCGATTTCGGCCTCGACCGACACGTCGACCTCGTAGGACTCGCAGGCCGCGCCGGGGATCAGGGCCTCGGTCTCCTTCAGCCTCTCCATCGTCTTGCCGACCAGGATCACCGTCGCGCCGAGCTCGGCCAGCACCTCGCAGCACGCCTGGCCGATGCCGGATCCGGCGCCGGTGACGATCACCGGCCGGCCGTCGAATTTGAGCTTGTCCAGCATGTTCGTTCCTATTCCGCGGCGACCCGCTCGAACCCGCGATAGGCCTCGTCGCCCACCGGCTGGAGCGCCGGCATCACCTCGCTCGCGAACAGGCGGATGTTGCGCTCCGTCAGGTCCGCCGGAAGGGTGCCGAAATGCAGGAGGCCAATGAAATTGGCGAAGCCGAGCTCGCGGTGGCAATGGAGGATGCGCTCGCGCACCGTGTCGGGGCTGCCGACGATGACGATGCCGAGCTCCATCATCTTCTCGATGGTCTGGTTTCCCGCGATCGAGCGCTTGTGCTGGCGCACCCGCTTGTAGGAGCTCATGCCGAGATAGCCGGGCGGGAAAAGGATCTCGAAGGGGAGCGCGAGGAACCGGTTGAACAGCGCCTCCATGTGCTCCTTGGCCTCGGCGACGGCCTGCTCGTCGGTGTCGGCGACATAGACCGGCGCGGTCCAGCCGAGCTGCGCCGACGACGCAGTGTAGCCGTACATGGTCTCGCAGGTCTCGCGGTAGAAGTTGAGGAACCGGCTCACCGACTCGAACGGGCTGTAGTTCTGCAGATAGACATAGCGCCGGTCGGGATGGGCGGCCCATTCGATGGTCTCGGTCGAGCCGAGCGAGGGACACCAGATCGGAGGGTGCGGCTGCTGGTAGGGCCGCGGCCAGACATTGACGTATTCGAAGTGGAAATGCTTGCCCTCGAAGGCGAACGGCCCGGTCTCGGTCCATGCCCGGACGATCAGGTCGTGCGCCTCGACATGGCGTTCGTGCGAGACCGTCGGGTTGGCGGCGAGCGACCAGAACTCCGCACCGATGCCGCGGACGAAGCCGGTAATCAGCCGCCCGCCGGAGATGCAGTCCAGCATCGCGTGCTCTTCGGCGAGGGTGAGCGGGTGCTCGCGGAGCGCGAAGGCGTTGCCGAGGATGGCGAGCTTGCAGGTCTCGGTGCGCCGGGCCAGCGCGGCGGCCATCACCACCGGCGAGGGCATCAGCCCGTAGGCGTTCTGGTGGTGCTCGTTGACGCTGATCCCGTCGAAGCCGAGCTCGGCGGCGAGCTCCAGCTCGTCGAGATAGCGGTTGTAGAGCGCGGCTCCCTTTTTCGGGTCGAAATCCGAGTTGGGGTAGGTGACCCAAGCCGATTTGTGTCTGGCCCTGAGCGCCATGTCCATGTGCGCGTAGGGCATCAGGTGGAACATCGTGATCTTCATGCCGCGTGCTCCTTCCCGGGAGGCGCGATCAGGCGGCGTGGCGGTCGCAGAACCCCGTCACCGCGTCGATGAACGCGTCGGTCCGCTCGATATTGGGCAGGTGGCCGCAATCCTCGATCATCGTCACCGTCGCCCCCTCGATCAGCCCGCCGAACTCGCCCGCGTAGTCGGGCGGGATGATCCGGTCCGAATCGCCCCAGATCACATGCGTCGGCACGTCGATCCGGTGCAGCCACTTGCGGAGCGCCGGGTTGAACAGGCGCGGCTGCCAGGCGAGGCGGGCGGTCGCCACCTTGTTCTTGAGGACGATGTCCTGCTGTTCCTCGGTCGGCTCCATCGCCAGCATCTGCTCGGCGAGCGCGTCCGACTTGAACAGCGCCCGGGCGAGCTCCTCGTCGTCCATGATGAAGAGGTCGGCCGCCGGCCGGCCCTTGATCCGGATCCCCGCGGCGCCCACCAGGGTGAGCGAGGCGAGGCTGTGGGTCGAGCGCACCGCGATCTCGAGCGCGATCCAGCCGCCCAGCGACTGGCCGACGAGATGGACGTTCTCGAGCCCCTGCTCCTTGATGAAATCGAGATAGAAATAGGCGAGGTCGTCGACCTTCTCGACCCAGGCGGGCTCGTCCGATTGCCCGAAGGTCGGGTGGTCGGGCGCGATCACGTCGTAGCCGTCCGACAGCCGGTCGAGATAGGGGAGCCAGGCCGGAATGCCGCCCGCGCCGTGCAGGAACAGGAGCGGCTGGCCGCTGCCTCCCCGGCGCAGGAATACCTTGCCGCCCTTGTAGTCGATCGTGCTCTCGCTGCACGCTGCCATTACATCTCTCCCCTGCGCGGACCGGCGGCGCGGCGCGCGGTCACGATTCCACCTTCTCGTGCCCGCCGAGGCCGGGACGGTATTTCTTGTCCAGGAAATCGCCGATCCCCTCCTTGCGGAAGGCGTCGTCCTGGCGCCGCGTGTGCTGCGCCTCCATCGCCGAGGCGTAGTTCATCGCGGTGTCCCAGTCCATGTCCAGCGAATGGCGGTAGGCCTCCTTGGTCGCGCGCAGGGCGGACGGGTCCTTCGCGGCGATGTCGCGGGCGGCCTCCATCACCGTCTCGCGCAGCTCTTCGAGCGGCACCGAGAAGTTGACGAAGCCGATCTCCGCGGCGGTCTTGCCGTCGAACGGCCGGCCGGTCATCGCGTACCAGAGATAGTCGCGCGGCCGCAGCAGGTTCCCCATCGACTTCGACACGCTGCCGCCCGGAAACATCTTGAAATTGATTTCGCTCAGCCCGAACCGGGCCTCGTCGGCGGCGACCGCGAGGTCGCAGGCTTCCACGATGGTGAACGCCCCGCCATAGCAGTGCCCGTTGACCATCGCGATGGTCGGCTTGGGGAAGTAGCGGATCGTCCGCCCGCGCCATTCGATCGAGACCCGCGTGACGCGGTCGTATTCGGCCGGCTTGTCCTTGAGCTCGATGAAGAACTCCTTCAGGTCCATGCCGGCGGAGAAGGCGTCGCCCGCCCCGGTGATCACCACAACCCTGGCGTCGTCGTCGTAGCGCAGGTTTTCCAGCGCCTCCGTCACCTCGTCGTGGAGGCGTGGGTTCATCGCGTTCTTCTTTTCCGGTCGGTTCAGCGTCAGGACCGCCACGCCGCCGTCCGAGTCGACGCGAATCGTTTCGTATGCCATGCCGCTCCCCTTCTGCCCCGGTCCGCTCGCGGGGCAAATCGTTAGTCACCTAACGACCGCCGCTCCGGCTGTCAATCCGAGCGCCGGGCCACGCCTGTTTCCCCCGCGCCGCGAGGTATTATCTTAGCCACCATGCCGCCCGACGACCAATTGTCGCCCGAAGACACCGTGGGCTTCCTGCTCTGGGATACGACGAGAGCGTTCACCACGCGGTTCTCCAAACGAATTGCGAGTCACGGCGTGACTTTCGGGCTGTGGCCCTTCCTGCGCGCGCTCTGGGAGGAGGACGGGCTCACCCAGCGCCAGCTTTCCGAGCGGGTCCGGATGAAAGGCCCGACCACGGTCGCCGCGGTCAACCGGCTGGAGGCGCGCGGCCTCGTCAGGCGCACCCACAACGAGCATGACGGGCGCAAGATCAACGTCTTCCTCACGCCCGAGGGGAGGCGCATCTACGA
The DNA here is from genome assembly GCA_022826125.1 of Defluviicoccus sp. Classification (GTDB taxonomy): domain Bacteria; phylum Pseudomonadota; class Alphaproteobacteria; order MPNO01; family MPNO01; genus MPNO01. The sequence goes on along the minus strand of JAJDVM010000115.1, from coordinate 3,512 downwards.
CCTGGTGATGCCGGAGGTCGCCGCCATCAACCGGCAGGGCGTCGACGGGCTGTCGGAGGCCGAACAGGAAGAGCTCAAGCGCCTGCTGCGCGGTCTGCGCGGCAACATGACGGCGGATGGCGGGAACGGTGGGTGAGCGGGTCGGCGTGCGCCAGGAGTATCCGATTTGGATGGAACCGCGGCGGTACGGCGTCCCTCGATACGGCGCTGACGCGCCTACTCGGGATGAGGAGAATTCTTGGCCGCGCACAACCCAACCCTCACCCTGAGTAGCGGCGAAGCCGTGTATCGAAGGGCGTGCTTCGGCCGCGTCGGCGGTTCGACATGAAACGGACAGACGCTGGACACCGGCTCGGGTTTCTCGCCACCGCGGTGCTCCTCGGCGCGTTGATGGCCTCGCTGCCGCTGTCGGTCGATTCGACCCTGCCGTCGATGCCGCTCGCGGCCGCCGATTTCGGGGTTTCCGACGGCGCGATCCAGTTCAGCCTCAGCGTGTTCCTGGCCGGCATCGCCGCGGGGCAGCTCTTCTACGGTCCGGTCTCGGACCGCTTCGGCCGGCGGCCCGTCCTGCTCGTCGCCTTCGCCGTCTTCGTGGCGTCCGCCGCCGGATGCGCGCTGTCCTCGTCGATCGAGTCCTTCGTCGCGCTCCGCTTCGTCCAGGGGCTCGCCGGCTGCGCCGCTTCGGTCCTCGGGCGCGCGATCGTCCGCGACCTGTTCGACCGCGAACAGGCTGCGAAGATGCTGGCCTATGTCATGACGATGTACGGGTTGGCGCCGATCGTCGGCCCCATCCTGGGCGCGCATCTGACGGTCGCCGCGGGCTGGCGCGCGATCTACTGGTTCCTCGCGATCTACGGGGTCTTCGCGCTGGTCGCCACCTGGCGCGCGCTCGGGGAGACCGTTCCCGAACGCCGGCTCGATGCGATCCGGCCCGGCCCGCTCGCGCGCACCTATTCGCGGGTGCTCGGCAACCGGGTCTTCGTCGGCTACATGCTGATGCTGAGCGCGTGCTATTGCGGCCTGTTCGCCTTTCTCGCCGCGTCCGCGACCAGCCTGATCAACCATATCGGCGTTTCGGTCGAGGATTACGGCTATCTCTTCGCCGGCTGCATGGTGGCCTACGTCTTCGGGAGCTGGCTGACCGGACGTCTGGTTGGCCGCCGTTCGATCCACGGCATGATCGTGACCGGCGGCGCGACGATGGCCTGCGCCGGCGTCGTCATGGCGGCGCTCGGCCTCTCCGGGATCGATACGGCGTGGGCGATCGTGATTCCGATGGCGGTCTACATGTTCGCCTTCAGCTTCATCGTCCCCTCCGGCCAGGCCGCCGCGATGTCGATATTCCCCGACATCGCCGGCGCCGCGTCCTCGATGATCGGCTTCGTCCAGCTCTCCCTGAGCGCGCTGACCGGGCTTCTGGTCGGCCATTTCGCCGACGGCACCCAGGTTCCGATGACGGTGGCGATCGGCGTCGTGTCGCTCTGTCCGATCCCGATCTACCTCGCGGCGGTCCGCGCGCGGCGGTGAGCCGCGTTCCTATCGTCCGCTTCATCTGCTAAACCCCTCCGCGCCGGCAGGTCGGGGCACGAGCCGAATGATCCCGCGCTATTCGCGAAAAGAGATGGCGGCGCTGTGGGCGCCCGAGACCAGGTTCCGCATCTGGTTCGAGATCGAGGCCCATGCCTGCGACGCGCAGGCGGCGCTGGGGCTGGTCCCCGAATCGGCGGCGAAGGCGGTGTGGGAACGCGGCGCCTTCGAGGTCGAGCGGATCGAGGAGATCGAGCGCGAGACCCGGCACGACGTGATCGCCTTCCTCACCAACCTCGCCGAGCATGTCGGGCCCGAGGCGCGCTTCGTGCACCAGGGGATGACGTCGTCCGACGTGCTGGATACCTGCCTCGCGGTGCAGCTCACCCGCGCAGCCGACCTGCTCGATTCCGGCATCGCGGCGGCGATGGACGCGCTCGAACGCCGCGCGCGCGAGCACCGGCTGACCCCCTGTATCGGGCGGAGCCACGGCATCCACGCCGAGCCCACGACCTTCGGGCTCAAGCTCGCCGGGCATTACGCCGAGTTCGCGCGCAACCGGACCCGCCTCGCCGCCGCGCGCGCGGAAGTCGCGACCTGCGCGATATCCGGCGCGGTGGGGACGTTCGCGAACATAGATCCGCGCGTCGAGGCGCACGTGGCGGAGAAGCTGGGGCTCGCCGTCGAGCCGGTCTCGACCCAGGTGATCCCGCGCGACCGGCACGCCGCGTTCTTCGCGACGCTCGGCCTGATCGCGGCCGCCGTCGAGCGCCTCGCGACCGAGATCCGCCATCTTCAGCGCACCGAGTTGCGCGAGGCCGAGGAATATTTCGCGCCGGGGCAGAAGGGCTCGTCGGCGATGCCGCACAAGCGCAACCCGGTGTTGACCGAGAACCTCACCGGGCTCGCCCGTATCGTGCGGTCCCACGTGACGCCGGCGATGGAAAACGTCGTCCTGTGGCACGAGCGCGACATCTCGCATTCGTCGGTGGAGCGGATGATCGCTCCCGACGCGACGGTGACGCTGGATTTCGCGCTGGCGCGGCTCGCCGGTGTGGTCGACCGGCTGGTGGTCTATCCCGAGCGCATGCGCGAGAACCTGGACGCGCTCGGCGGCCTTATCCACTCGCAGCGCGTGCTGCTGGCGCTCGTCGAAGCCGGCATGTCGCGCGAGGACGCCTACGCCGCCGTCCAGCGCAACGCGATGGCGGTCTGGAAGAAGGGCGGCGATTTCCTGGCGCTGCTCCAGGGCGATACCGAGGTGACGCGGCTGCTCGACAAGGACGCGCTCGCCGGGCTGTTCGACCTCGACCACCACCTCGCCCACGTGGACACGATCTTCGACCGTGTCTTCGGGGCGGGGTAAGTAGTTCGACGACGATTTATCGTTAGTTCCCGGTTTCGATTACGCGGTACGCCTCTTCGCTTTCTTGTCGCTCAGTTGCGAAGCCAGGGTTCGATGACCTCGACGCCGGTTCCCAAGAAATCCAGGACGTTCCGCGTCGCCACCGCCATGGCGCATGACCGCGCGATTGCCGCGATCTGGCAGTCCGGCTGCGAGATAGGACGTCCTGCCGCGCGGCGCGCGGCGGCGATGTCTGCGAAGGCACGGGCTGCGCTGCTGTCGAACGGAAGGACCCGGTCGGCAAACAGGCCTCCAATCAGTCGCTCGGCAGCATCCCCGATTTTTCTGCGGCGTGCGCCGTCCGGCAGGATGGCGACGCCGGTGCGGACCTCCGCCTCCGTCACCGCCGTCACGAAGAGTTCCCGGGTCGGCCGGTCGTCCACCCAGGCGAGAACTCTCGGGTCCGGAGCGACGAGCATCAACTCGGACACCACGTTCGTGTCGAGCACCACCATCGCTGCCGCCTCAACCGAAGCGGGGCGGCTCGCGCATCGGTCCGCGCGGCGGCAACTCAAGTTCGACGCCGCCCAAGGGCTCGAACAGTTTGTGGATCGCCGTGCCCAGACCCTTCTCCGGCACG
>JAJDVM010000175.1 GCA_022826125.1 Defluviicoccus sp. | reverse complement strand
ACATCCCCCGGCAGGAACCGCGCCTCAGGCGCAACCCATACCCCTGCGCCCTCAAACCGAAATACAAAACCCGCCACCGCCAACACCCAGCCGATTGCTAAACTTGGCCGGACGACGCTCGCGGTGAGAAATCCGGGGTAGCCAAGGCCCTCCGGCCGCGCCGAGATGAAGAGGTCGACGGTGAAGGCCGTGCCGTCGTGCTCGGCGGGCGCGCCCTGGAAGTGCGCGGTGAAGGGCAGACCCTCGACCGTCGCCGCGGCCGCCGCCGCGAGCGGCAGCCCGCCGGCGCAGACCGCGTTCGCCTCGCCGCAGTCCCGCACCGGCAGCGTGAGCGTCACGTTGCCCGGCCCGTCCGGGCGCACGGTCAGGATCCAGTCCAGGTCGCTCCCCGGCGTCCCGCGCCGCGCCCGCGTCACCCTCCCGCCCGTCACCTCGAGGAGCGAGTCGCGCACCGCGACGTAGCTCGTCACGCTCGTCGCCTCGCTGAAGCCCAGCCCGACCTCGAACGCCGTCGCCCCGTCATGGGTCGCCGGGACGTTCGAAAAGGACGCCACCGGCCCCGCCGCCGCCGCGCTCGCCGCGACGGTCCCCGTCGCCTCGCCGTCGGCGATCGCCGCGCCGTCGGCGTCCGAGAGCCGGAGGAGGACCGTCTCCTCGCCCTCGGCCAGCCCGTCCGCCGTCACCGCGACCCGGACCGTCGCCTCCGTCTCCCCGGCCGCGAACGCCAGCGTCCCCGAGGCCGCCGCGTAGTCGGACCCCGCCGTCGCCGTCCCGTCCGCCGTCGCCCAGGCCACGCGCACCGGCCCCTCGGCGGCCGGCGCCAGCGTCACGACGAACGCCAGCGTGCCGCCCTCGGCCGCCGCCGCGTCCGCCGCCGAGAGCGCGGGGCCTGCCGCGTCCCGCGACCGGATCACGCTCGCCGCCCCGGCATGGGTCAGCACCGCGTCGAGGCCGCCCGTGCTTGCGATCGCGCCGCCGTTCAGGGTCACCGCGTCCGGCGGGACCGAGACCGAATCCGCCGTCCCGTCCGCCTTCGCCATCGCGTAGGAGAAGGCCGAGCCGTCATGCTCCGAAGGCGCGCCGTCGAACGATGCCGTGAAGGGCGGGCCTTCCACGGTGGCGGTCGCGGCGCGCACGATCGGCTTGCCGCCGATGCACACCGCGTTCGCCGCGGTGCAGGGGCGCACCGGGAGCGTGAGCGTCACGTCGCCGGACCCGTCGGGGCGCACGGTCAGCACCCACGCGGCGTCGCTCCCCGGCGTCTGCCGCCGGGCCCGCGTCACGGTCCCGCCGGTCACCTCGAGCAGCGAGTCGCGCACGGTCACGTAGCTCGCGATGCTCGACTCGGCGCTGAAGGCGAGTTCGACCGTGAACGCGGTCTCGCCGTCGTGGGTGGCCGGGACCTTCGCGAAGGCCGCGCTCGGGCCGTCGTCCGTCTGCGGGTCCTTCGTATCCGGCGCGATGCTGCGCGGGTACGCCTGCCCTGCTCCGTTGTGGGCGAGGCTCACGTCCGCCTGTGTCGCGGTGCTCTGGATGGCGCCCCCGTTCAGCACCAGGCTGTCGCCTTCGAGCAGCACTTCGCTGTACGGCCCTTCGCCCGTCGCCACCCTGTAGCGGAAGGTGAGCGCCGCGGTGCCGCTGCCGCTGGCGTAGTCGGCGGTCTTCTCGGTCTCGGCCTCGCCCAGCTTGACGACGACGCTCGGGGTGCCGTTCGTCGTGTCCACGGTGACGTTTTCGTCAAAGGTGAGCACCGCTTCCACCGCGTCGCCTGCGTCCCAGCTGTTGTCGTCGCCCGGCGCGGCGGTGACGCTCACCGACGAGACCGACGGTGCCGCCGCCTGCCCGCTCGTGGTAGTGATGGTCTCCGTGAAGCATTTTTTGGTGCTGAAGTCGTAGGCGGTATGGGTTGTGTTCAGTCTTCTTCCCGATCGGGCCTTCGCAGTGACGCGGTAGGTGCGAATGCTCACGGCGGTCGGGGTGTAGCTCGGCGTCTGACCTTCGAGTGTCGTCCTCGTGAACGTGCCGGTGTCACAGTTGACGTTTCCGAGGGCTATCTCCCACGTCCAGACGAGATTGGCGCCCCAGGGACTCGTCGATTGTGGGTTGCCGTCGAGGGTGATCTCCGTTCCGACCGTGCCGCTCGCGTCCTGGGGGTCGATGACCGGGTCCATGCCGGTGAGCTTGGAGGCATCCCCCAGCTCCAGGATGTCGATCATCGTCAGCGGCTCGAAGAACCCGTCCGGGTACCCGGTCAGGGCCGTGGCACTGAAGTTCAAGTAGGTGATTCTGGGCGTGTTCACGAACAGGTCGTCGGGAACCGTCGCTAGGACAGCATTTTCTGCGATGTCGACATCAGCGAGACCGGGATTGTCCCGGAAGAACCCTTCGGGAATCGCCGTCAGCGTGCTGAGATAGGAGATCTCTATGTCTTCCAGGGACGTCAGCCCGTGCAGGAGTCCTGCGGGCAGTTCGCCGAGCGTCGGCAGGAAACTGAGGAAAACATCCTCCAGGTTCGGCGTGTCCTGGAACAGCCGGCCGCCGAGGGTTGCCAGGTCCGCGTGATTCTGGAACTCGAAATCCGTCAGGCTTTCCAGCCCCTGCAGCAGCCCGTCCTGCAGCACCGTCAGCCCGCCCGCCTTCCCGTCTCCGTAGATGAGGAGTTCCTCCAGGCGGCGCAGCCCGGAGAACAGCCCGGTCGGAAGCCGTGTGACCGTCGCGTCCTCAAGAGAAATTGACAGCGCCTCGAGACCCGTCAGCCCGTCGAAGTCCCCCGGCGCGAGGCTGCTTGTCAAAAGGGCGAACCTGTCCGCATAGGCCAGCTCTGTGATTCTCCTCAGCTCGGCGTGTCCAACGTTGCCGCAGTCGCGGCGGCCGAGCGTCCGCACGATGGCGTCTCGTACTGCCTTGGTCCGGGCACAGACCGGCGTCTGCGTTCCCGTGCGCTGGACCTCCAGGCGCAGCATCCGCCAGTGGTCCGGGTCCTGCGCGTCGGCGTGCGTTGTGAGCAGCATCTGCGCACCTTCGCCACCGAAGTTCTCGCGCGGCTGGAACTTGAGGTGTCCGCGGTCGATGTGCGCGCGTGGTACGCCGAAGATGCCGAACTCGGGCACCCCGCCGTAGAACACGCGGCCGGTCTCGCGCGTTGGCGTGCTCCACACCGTCAGCATGCGGAAATCGCCGCCGCCGAGGTCCTGGGCGGTCAGGGTGATGTAATCCCGGTCTTCCGGGACGTAGACGATCGGAAGCCATGGTACGGCCGAGCCGCCTGCGGTGGCGCGGATCTGAACGATCCCCCCGTTCAGTCCGTCCCACAGCGAGACCGGGACGGGGCGCGGCCCCCCGGTGCGTGCGCGCAGCTGGATGTAGTAGTCGGCGTCTGCCGTCAGCTCCGTGTCGGATGCGGTGAGCTTGTCGATGATCACGCGTTGCTCATTGCCCGCTCCGCCCCCCCGGTCCTCGCTGTCCGGGACGGTTACCCACCCGGTGTCAATCGCGGGCCACGCCGCGAGCTCGGCCGCGTTCGTCGGGTGCTCCCAGTTGTTCTCCCCCTCTCCTGCGAGGCGAACCCGGTACTCGTACCCCTGGACCGACCAGCCCCATGTCGAGTCAGGCGGTGCCCACGTGAGCGCGATCGCAGCGGTGCCCGACCCTTCGCCATGGACCCAGCGCGGCGGGCCGGGGTAGGGCGGCAGGGCGATGACGGCATCGGACGGATAGGCCCTGCTGGTGCGGGATTCGCGTCTCGCCAGGTCGTCCGTGAAGCTGACCCTGACCTTGATCCGCCGACCCTCGTCGGCGGCGGTCAGCGTGTAGGTGGGTTCTGTGGCCCCGTTGATATCGGTCTCGGTCGATCCGTTGACGCGGACCCACTGGAAGCCGTAGTCGGCGGGGAACCTCGCGGGTGTCCCGTTGACGTCGTCGATGTCGCCCCGGTGTGCGGCGAGGATGAACCCGATCTGGGGCGTGCCCGTGATCGTCGGCTCGCCGGTCGCGGGCGTGGGGTCCGCCGCGTCCCGGGGTGTCGCAGCCTGGACGGCGCCGGCGAGCAGGATCGGAACGGCCAGCGCCGCGAAGGCGCAGGCCGCGAAAAAGCCCCGGCGCAGGACATGCGCGGGGGCGGCAGGACGCGCCGCCGCGCGGGAGGCGTCAGGCGGCCGGCGTGACCGCACCAGCTGCACCAGCTGATCGAGCCGGCTGAGACCGTGCTTTTCGAAGATCTGCCGGATGTGCCAGCGCACGGTGTTCACGCTGCGCCCGGTCGCCTCGGCGACCTCGCGCACGCTCTTGCCCTCGGCCAGCAACCCCGCGACCCGGCTCTCGGCCGGCAACAGGTCAAGCGCCGCCTCCACCAGGGCAGGATCGACCGGGAGCCGGTTGTAGGGATCGACCAGCAGCACGAGCACGGCCGCATCCCAGGGCGGAACATCCCCCAGACGGCTGCCCACCGGGGTGACATGCACCACGGGACGCGGCAGCCCGGTCGGGCGCCTCACCACCATCGCGCCGCCGGCGCCCCGGCCGCCGAAACGCGGCAGCGCCCGCGCCAGCAGCCGCTGCAGCCTGTCGTTGTCCGCCGGTGCGTCGGCGAACAGGAAGCCGCCCCGGACGAACAGCCCCTGCCGCCCCTTGAGCATGTCGCGGGCACTGTCGTTCGCTTCCACGACCCGCCCCCGCCGGTTCAACTGGATCACGCCGATGGCGTCGGTGTCGAGCACTGTTGCGAGGGAGGCCTTCAGTCCGTCGACTTGGGCCAGCACCTGCCGGGTGCGCACGTATTGCCGCAGATGCGGGAGCAGGCGCTCGATCATGCCGATCTCGTCGAACGACCAGCCGTTCCCGCTCGTCGGGTCGCCCAGGGTCCAGAAGATGCGCGATCCCTGCGGACCGTCCAGGCGAACGGTCAGGCCGTTCTGCAACCCGCCGAGCGGCAGCGCCTCGTTGTAGACCGCGGAGGTCTTCTTCTCCTCGACCGTGAACAGATCCGAGAGGTGGACCAGCAGGCTGTCGGGCAGCGACCTGAGCCGCGGCAGGCGCTCGTCCCGGTGGTGGTACTCGTCGAAGTACAGCCGCTCCCACTCCTCGCGGCGCTCGCCGCGGAAACAGTACCGGTTGAGATAGATGACGACATCGTCGGCTGGCGCGTCCGCGCCAAAGGTCAGAAGGTTGCCCTTGATCCCGCAGGCCTCGTCCACCAGCCCGGCCGCCGCCGGCCAGAGGGCATCGTCGAACGTCGCTTCGTGCAACGCCGCCAGGATGCGGTCGAAGGCGTCGCGCCGGCTCATGCCGGCCACCCCTCCTGGCCGTCGCAGACGAACGTGCAGCAGGCGCCCCCGGCCCCGCGGCCGAGCCGCTGAGCGATCAGTGGAGCCGGCCCCGGCTCCACCATTCCATCCACTTCCCGCACGACTGTCCCGAACACCGTTTCCGACCCTCCCCGACCGCGGGACGGGCCTTCCCGCGCGCCGTCCACTGCTGGAATCGCCCGATCGCCATCGACCGTAGGGGGAACGGCCCCGGTTTTGCCCATCAATCGTGATGGGTGATTCTCCGGAAAATTCCGATGGCGGTCCGGTCGCCGCCGACGTGCGGACCATGCGGTTCGCCGCTGCCGCTGGAGGTGTCCTCCCCCGGCGCCGCGCCGGCGCGACCCCGGGCATGGCAGCGGCGCAATCGGACCCGGAACCCCCGCGCAGCGCCAACTCCGCCTACCTGTATGCGATGGCATTACGTAAGGTTCGCATTCACGAAATTCCCGGCAAGCTAGAAGTTGCGCAAGCCCGCTGTCAAGCACAAGATGTATCGCTACGCCGAACCTCGCGATGCACCGGGAGATCGTCCTTGCCAACCCCCTTGGGAGTGCGCGTGCGGGAACTCAGAGGCAAGCGCGGCCTGACCCTGGAAGCGCTGGCCGCGAGGGTCGGCTCGAGCAAGAGCTACATGTGGGAGATCGAGAACAAGGACGTCGCCCGCCCGTCGGCCGAAATCCTGCACCGCATCGCCGCCGCGCTCGAAACCACCGCCGAATACCTGCTCGCGGCCGACGAGGGAACCGAAGCCGACGCCGCCGACATCGCCTTCTTCCGCAGGTACCGGCAAATGAAGCCGAGGGGCAAGCGGCAGCTGCGCGAGATCCTCAGGATCCTGGACGACGAGGAGGAATGAGGGCCGCCGGCCGCCGTTCGCCTGCCAGAGGCGCGCCGTTGCCGGCCGCAACCGTCCACACAGGACGCGGCCCATCCGAAACGCTCCGGCCCCCTACCCCGGAGCCGCTCACCCGGAACCGTCGACGGAGACCATCCATGACAGAACGTCTCGCCTTCGATGTCGGCGTCGACATCGTCGGAATTCTCGATCTCGGCACGAACGAATATGCCAGCTACCGGGGGCCGGCCATGCCCGACGGGGCAAGACGAATCCTGAACTGCGCCGGCATCGTCATCAGCTTCAACGGCAACCTCTACGACTTGCCCGCATTGGCCAGGATCCTCGACGTCGCCGATCCCGATGACCTGTCTCTCAACGGAACCCATTGCGACATGCGCATCCTGGCCTGCCGCGACCGGTGGCCGCCGCGAGACGGGGAGGACGACCGGATCCTCGGTCCCGACCTTCGCGATCACTACCGGCATTATTTCGGCCGGCCGCTGCCCGAGCCGCCCGGCCATCTCGACGACGACTACGAACGGAGCAACTGGCTGGACTGCCACATGGCGGGCGAACTGTGGCGAACGATCGTCGGCCGCCGGGAAAGCCGGCCGTAAGGGCGTGTTTGGTTGCGCACCCGCCGCGTGCGCATCCGGAAAAAAGCCGCAATGCCCGTTTCGCCGCTATCCCGACCCCTGCCTTGTTTCGGGCCGCCTGCGGCAACACCGCGACACCGCGCTCCTCCGCGCTCAACCTTCATCGCCCTGTTTGCCAGGCGGTCCTCCGATGCCAATGCAGCACCGAGGTCATGAACCTAACGGGGCTCGCGCTCGCGCCTGCGTAAGCTGCCGGCGCGCGCTGTGCCGCTATGTTCGTTCGCTCGGGGGGTCATGGCGGTGGGTAGGCGAACATTGGAGCCAGCGGGAGCATCCAATGCACAGGATGCGGACCTCCGGATTCGGCTTAAAACTTAGCGCCGTTCAAACTGAAAGTCCCACACTCCAGACCCTTTCAGGGTGCCGAAAGTCCCCATCCGACCACGCCTGTCCATCGCCGAAAATCGCCGTTTCAACAGGCCCCTTCGGAGGCCTCGGGGAGGGCGGTCGGAGACGCCCCTGCGGGGCGTCTCCGTTGAACCCGATGTGTTGACAAAACAGGGAGACTCGGGACTACTCGGACCATGTCCCGAGACTCAACACCGGCGCCCGGAAAACGCACTGCGCGCCTCCGGACGCCCCTCACCGCGCGCGCTGTCGAGGCGCTCCAGCCGGAGGACAAGCCCTACACGGCATGGGACAGCAAGCTCACCGGCTTCGGCGTCCGGGTCCAGCCCCCCGGGCTGCGCTCCGACCTCGTTGTCATTAGACGCAACGCTTCGGCTCCTCAAAGTTCCGCCCATCCATAGCCTGTCACGTCGACCGGCATTGGAACCAGACGCCAAACAGCGGTCAAGGTTGAATCGCAGCGCTGTGCACCGAAGGAAACATGCATAGATGACCAATGCATACGAAAGGACACAGCGGCACAATCCGCATCAATTGACGATCAAGCAGCACTGCTTTCCCAAGAGATCTATCGAAAGATTTGCAAACGAAAACGGTCTGGTTCATGTACGCCTGATCGATCACGAAAGAACAGTCTTTCTTAAGCCGGACGACAACAATTTTTGCGGGCTCCGGACATGGGATCAACGTGCAGAAGACGGCTTCATGAAGGAAATCGAAGACAAATTTCAGAACATCGCCGACCTGATAGCCGAAGGCAAAATCGTTCGCCGTCTGACCCGAGATGAAGAAGACATCATTACTGATATGTACATACTTTGGAATTGTCGATGGCATTGGAACAAACATCCAATAAAGGACACAAAAGTCCAAGGCGTTTCGGACGTTTCCCGAAGGTTATCGAAGGATGAGCAGGAGCGTTTGGAAAAAGCAGGAATCGGCGTCATAAGGCCAGATCTAACCATCAGCGGAAGGAATCTAACCGGAGTAAGAATACAGCTGAATTTTTCCGACGAAAGAGAACGCATGCGTGGTTTTAACTGGGCCATACTAAATTGCAGAGGCTCGGCATTCTATGTTCCAGATAACGCATCCGACAAAGCCATACTGCCCGTAACCCCGAATATATGTCTGGTCAATGGACAAGGGTATCAATTCGCAAGCGAGCACAAGGTTCTCGCAATAAACGCTTGGGCAATGCAAACGAGTGACAAGTATTACTTTTGGAAGTCACTATAGCACACCCACCCGCGACATTCGCCGGAGGGAGCGATGCGGACAGCCGGCTGCTTCCGATTGAGATCTTCATTTGGCAAGCTACCCGCCGCAGCGCGTGTGCTCAGTCACGGAAGTAACTGCCGGTTGTGTCTCCGACAATTGATGGGCGGGTTGCTACGGGTTGGGCGAAAGAGATCCTTGCATCAACGGCGGGAAAGTGCACCCGAGTTTCAGCATGGCCCGAACCATGATCGGCTCTTGTCGTTGATGGCGCCGGTTTTCCCGCAACCTCGTTCAAGAGATCGAAACTACGCCGTGGTTCCTGCCCACCCGCAACGGCAGCGGAGCTTGCGAGGACTTTCCATGGCGCGCAAGAAAAGGCGCTCGCAACGCATGAGTTCGAATTCGTTGCCGTCGCTGAAGCTTTACGAGTTACCCATGCCTCTTGGACTCCACTACGAATTGTGCCCACTGAAGGGTTCTGTCGACTCGCCGCTTGCATGGTGTGGCAGCACGTGAGCTGTAGGCTCTGTTCAGCCTCTGCAACGACGGATGGTCGCCGGTAAAAAGAGTGCCCGCCGACCATGCTTTGGCAACCGCGAGTTGGGCCTTGTGTCCAAGTGCGACAATGGCATCCACGTCCTGAAGACACCGTGCGAGCCGGCAAATGTTCGTCGCGTCCAAAATCTCGGCATCCTTAGCTTCGGTCCGTTTTCTGAGTGTCCTTTTATATTCCACCTCGCCCCACGCATTCACCAACTTGTAGTCGTCCAGACGTAGAGAGGGGAAAATGCCCGGCTCGGCACGGTGAAATATCGGCAATGCGGTTTTCAGAGTGATCCCGGTCTGACCTGCTGCCGGTCGCTGCTCAATGCACTCTGCTCTTCCGGGCGCAGACAGCACGAACGCGGTTCGAATATTGGCATCGCCAAGCCTGAATGCCGGCGAGGTTACAAACCGTCGGTCTTCCTCTGCCGGCTTTAGACACATCTCGTCGAACGCCCGCAAGGTCCGCTTCGACATCACGCCGGCCTCGGCCAGACCGAGCGCCGCCTCGTGCGCCGCCGCCAGCGCCTCACTCCTGTATTGCTTGGTCATCGCATCTCACCTCGATGATCGCTCCTGTGGCCCGTGCCGCTTCGATGCCTGCCGCATCCAGCGACAGATACTCGTCGGCCAGCAGCCGGTAGGTCGTCAGCTCGTGCTCCAGGTAGCCGAAGAACGCCAGCGCGCCCCGGCGGAACAGCACGATCATGCGGAACCCACCGGACCGTCCGCCGCCCTGCCGCGCGATGCGCTGCTTGATGACGCCGCCGCCGAGGTCGGCGTCGATCAGCCCCTCTCCGGCGCGCCGGACGGCCTCGCACAACGCCGCATCCTCCAGCCCCTCGCGACCGGCGAACCGGGCGAACGCCTTGGTCTTGAACGTCTGCAACCCAGACCTCGTCAGCGCCCGCCATCATGACTTCTCTTGTAATGCGGGTTGCGGTGTTTTTCAATCCGTCCACGCCTACCCCACCGCCCGCCCGGTCCGGTCTCCACCGGGCGGTCCCGATTCTGCCGCCCCGGCCAATCCCACCGTGGTCTCCGCCATGCGGGTTCGCTCCGCCGAGAGGAGGGGCTTGGCCGTGAACGGGCGGCGGTCGGATGTCCAGCGGATACATCCCGTCCTGGCAGCCCGCGCATCGACGACACCAAGCGCGGCGAGCCGCTGGAGTTCCCGGTCACCCGCCAGCTCGCCGCGATCCTGGAGCGCCGGCTCGCCGAACGCGAGCAATTCGACGGGGCGGCGCGGGCGTGGGTGTTTCCGTCCGAGACCAGCGCATCCGGCCACCTCGAATCCATCCAGCATCTCAATGCGCGCATCGGCGAGGCGGGCGGGGCAAAATTCTGGTTCCATGCGCTCCGCAACTGCTTCATCACCATCGCCGACCGCGAGCTCATGCTGCCGACTGGCCTGACCAAGCGGCTGGTCAACCATGCCCCGTCGCAGGACATCACCGAGGGCTACGCCGCCGACTGGACCATGGCGCAGTTGCGCGGCGCTGCCCAGCGCATCGCCGACAGGATCGACGAGCTGATTCTCGGCGCGGGTCCGGCGCATGAAGCCGCATCGCAGGCCGCGTTCCGCTCGTTTGCGGGCTCCGCCACATCCTCCTAGCCCGGATTTCTCACCGCGAGCGTCGTCCGGCCAAGTTTAGCAATCGGCTGGGTGTTGGCGGTGGCGGGTTTTGTATTTCGGTTTGAGGGCGCAGGGGTATGGGTTGCGCCTGAGGCGCGGTTCCTGCCGGGGGA
>JAJDVM010000336.1 GCA_022826125.1 Defluviicoccus sp. | reverse complement strand
CGGTGAAGTTGATGCTGTGCAGGAACGCGGTGTGCACCGGGTCCATGGCGTTCTCCTTCACCTGGATCCAGTTGCACGGCAGCACGTTGCCGCCCCAGGGCTCGAGCCGGTAATTCTCCAGCTCGAACGAATCGTAAACCGGGAAGGGCGGACGCGCCTCGGGCGGGCCCATATAGGCGAAAACCAGCCCCTTGAACTCGTGGACCGGATAGGCGCCGTGCCACAGCCGGTCCTTCAGCGTGCTGTCGGCAGGCTCGCCCGGGGTCTCTAGGATCCGGCCGTTCACGTCGAACGCCCAGCCGTGATAGCAGCACATGATGCCGCGCTCCTGGACGATGCCGAACTCAAGCGACGTACCACGGTGCGGGCAGTGGAGCGCCAGCAACCCGAAGCGGCCGGATCCGTCCCTGAACAGCGCGAGGTCCTCGCCCAGCACGCGGATACGGCGCGGCACGTCCTTGAGGTCCGCGGCAAACGCGACCGGGTGCCAGAACCGCCGCAGATATTCCCCCCCGGGCGTCCCCGGACCGACCCGCGTCAGCGCCTCGTCCGCGGCGAGCCTGTCGAGCGCGGCCCGGTATCCCGCGTACTCGCCCCTCAGAAAGGTCGCCCGTTTCGCCATCTCCGCCGCTCCGGCCGCGATGCTATCCTGAGCGTCGATCATATTACCGGGAGGCTCGAATGCCCAAGCGCAGCTACATCAACCCCGAAAGCGTCGTCGCACCGCCGGGAAATTTTTCGTGGGTCGTGCAGGCCGACAAGACGCTTTACCTGGCGGGCCAGGTGGGGATCGACAAGGACGGCAGGACCGTCGATCCGAAGGACGCCGGGGCGCAGGCGAGGCAGGCGCTCCTCAACATCGACGCGACGCTGCGCGAGCTCGGCGGAACGCTCGATAATATCGTCCGCACCACGACCTACGTGGTCGGGCGGGAGAACCTCCCCGGGGTGCGCGCCGGGCGCAAGGCGGTGATGGACGAGGGGCTGATGACCGTCGTCCCGGCCAACACCCTCCTGGTGATCTCCGGCCTCGGGGACGAGGATTGGCTGGTCGAGATCGAGGCCACCGCCGTTCTCGACTGAAGGGGCCTTGCGCGCTTTCGGATCGGCCGCGTCACGCCGCCGCGAAGCGCTCCACCGCAATCCGCGCGGCGCGCTCGCGCGCCTGCCACAGGTCGTAGGCCATCTGCATTCCGAGCCAGGTCTCGGGCGTGGAACCGAAGGCCTTCGACAGACGTATCGCCATGTCCACCGATACCGCGATGCGTTCATTCACCAGTTCCGACAGGGTCTGGCGCGTAACGCCGAGCCCCCGGGCGGCGCGGGTTACGGACAGCCCGAGCGGCTCGAGACATTGCCGCTTCACGATACCGCCCGGATGCGGAGGGTTATGCATGCCCATGACCGATCTCCTCAATGATAGTCCAGATAATCGACATCGACCGCGGCGCCATCCTCGAACCGAAACGTCACGCGCCAGTTGCCGGATACCGAAACCGCATAGTGTCCCCTCAGCGTTCCCTTCAACTCGTGCAGGCGGAACCCCGGCAGGTTCATGCTTTCGGGCCCCTGGCTGAGATCGAGCGCCGCCAGGATGTCCCGCAGCTTCTCCACATGCGCCGGAGCCACGCGTCGTGTCGTCCTCCCCTCGTAAAACGCTTTCAGCCCGCGATGACGAAACGACGCGATCATCGAAGAACCTTGGGATGTCGCCTGTCAACTGACAATTTGCAAATCATATGACAAATCGGAGAAAGGGATACGTGAAAGACCGCAACCCGGCCTAATGCAGCGAGCGGATCATGCCGCCGTCGACGATGACGGTCGCTCCGTTGATGTAGGATGCGCGCTCAGAGGCCAGGAAGGCGACGACGTCGGCAAGCTCCTCCGGCCGGCCGAGGCGGCCGAGCGGCACCGTCGTCCGGTGCTTTTCGGCATAGGCTTCCTCGCTCATGCCCGCGTTCTTCGCGCCCGAGAGGAAGCGCTCGGTCAGGATGCGGCCGGGCGCGACGCAGTTGAACAGCACGTTGTCCCTGCCCATCGTGACGGCGAGCGACTTGAACAGACCGACGATGCCGGGCCGGAGCGCGTTCGAGAGCTCCAGCCGGTCCACCGGCTGGCGGACCGACGACGAGACGACCGTCAGCACCCTGCCCCAGCGCCGCTCCCGCATCCCGGGCAGCACGCCCCGGATCAGGCGGACCGTCGACATCATCGTGACGTCGAAACCCGCCTGCCACGCCTCGTCGTCGAGCGCGTCGAAGCCGCCGCGCGGCGGGCCGCCGTTATTGGCGAGCAGGATATCGACCGGCCCGACGGCCTCCGCGACCCCGGACAGCAGGCGGTCCACATCGTCCGGGCGCGACATGTCGGCGGCGAAGGCCGTAACCTCGCCGCCGGTGTCCCGGGCGATGTCGCGCGCGGCGGCCTCGATCGACTCTCGCCCGCGCGCGCAGATCGCGACCCGCGCGCCCTCCGCAGCCAGCGCGGTCGCGCAGGCGCGCCCGATCCCCCGGCTCGCGCCGGTCAGCAGCGCGACCCGCCCCTCGATCCCGAGATCCATGCCGCCCCTACTCCGCCGCCGCGGTCGCCTCTTCCTCGCGCAGCCGGTCCATCAGGCGGCGCGCCTGAAGATGGGCCGCGTCGGCGTTGATGTCGATGCGGGCGGCGCCCGGCCCGGCCTCGTTCTGCTTCTGCTGCGCTTCGAGGAAGGCGATGTCTTCCAGGAACGCCGTCCGGACCTGATCGTGCATCCCCTCGGTGATGCCGGGCATGGTGAGGCTGGCGCTGTGCGCCTGGGCCCAGAACTGGTGCAGGCTCGTCCGGGTCTCGGGCGTGATGGCGTTGAGGTTGCGGTTCGACATACCCCGGCTGCGGTCGCCCTCGGGCGCGCCGGTGCCGGTGGGCGCGCCGCCGACGTCGAGGATCACTGCGGACGGTGCGATGAAGTCGACGATCTGCCAGCGGTCGATATTGCCGGCGAATCCGCCGAGCTTCGCCAGCATCGGGGGCGGCGGCCGGTCGACGATCCAGCGGGTCGTGCGCACCCCGCGCGGCGTACGCTCGGTCGCGGCGGGCGTCTCGGCCACCCCCATCTCGCCCAGCGTCGTGGGGTGGACGAAGGGGAGGTGCGAGAGGTCGAGCAAATTGTCGATCAGCAGCTGGTAATTGCACCGGATATGGAGATAGGACGGCTTGGACCGCCAGTCCGGGTGGTCGAGCCAGTGGAAATCGGGGATGTCGGCGGGGTCCATGCGGTCGGCGTCGCCCATCCAGATCCAGACGAACCGGTCGCGCTCGACCAGCGGATAGGCGGGGACGCGCGCGCCGGGCGGGATCGCGATCTGGCCGGGGACGGCGACGCAATCGCCCGCGCGGTCGAACTGGAGCCCGTGATAGCCGCACTCGATCCTGTCGCCCAGAACCCGACCCATCGAGAGCGGGAGCGCGCGGTGACAGCAGCGGTCCTCCAGCGCGACCGGGGTGCCGTCGGCGGTCCGGTAGAGCAGGACAGGCGTGCCCAGGATCTCCCGGGAGAGGGCCCGGCCGGCCTCCACCTCGTGCTGCCACGCGGCGACGTACCATGCGTTTCGGACGAAGGCGCTCATCGACAGCGATGGTGACTCGGCGCGGCGCCGCGGGCAAGCGCGGGCCGGATGGGCGGTTGCCGCGAGGGCGTGTAATCTCCATCCTTCCGCACAAGAGCACCGCGTTCCGCTGGAGTCCCCATGCCCGACACCGTGAACACCATCTTCGGCCGAGAAGCCTTCCTCGCCCTCCTGGAGAGCGAGGGAGTGACGCATCTGTTCGGCAATCCCGGCACCACCGAGCTGCCGATCATGGCGGCGCTGCCGGACCGGCCGGCGATGACCTACGTCATGGCGCTGCAGGAAGCGCTCGTGGTGGCGATGGCAGACGGCTTCTCGCGCGCGTCCGGCACCCTGAGCGCCTGCAACGTCCATGTCGCGCCCGGACTCGGCAACGCCATGGGCTCGCTGTTCAACGCCAACTGGATGGGCTCGCCGATCGTCGTCACCGCCGGGCAGCAGGAGCAGGGGCACGGGCTGACCGAGCCGATGCTGTACGCGCCGCTGGTGCCGATCGCCCAGCCGCTGGTGAAGTGGGCGGTCGAGGTCAACCGGCTCCAGGACCTGCCGCGCATCGTGCGCCGCGCCGCCAAGGTCGCGATGACCCCGCCGACCGGGCCGGTGTTCATCTCGCTGCCGGGCGACGTTCTCAACGAGCAGGACGCGCTGGAGCTCGGCCAGGCGAC
>JAJDVM010000250.1 GCA_022826125.1 Defluviicoccus sp. | reverse complement strand
GACTCTAGAAATTCGCCCAGGCCGGCTTTTCCGGATGGATCGCGGCGGCATCGGCGCGCAGCGCGTCGCCGCCCTGGATCGCGTCGATGCGCAGGAGGGCGAGGGCCAGGTTGCCGGCGCTGCTCCTGATTTCCCCGACTTCGCTTTCCCCATTGAAGACCGCGGTCCCGGGTTCGGGCGCGGCGCCCTCGATCCGGACCGGCACCAGCCGCTTGCGGACCAGGTTGCGGTGCTTCATCCGCGCGGTGACCTCCTGGCCGACATAGCAGCCCTTCTCGAAGTCGACGCCGTTGAGCTCCTCGTACCCGTTCTCCAGCAGGAACGATTTCTCGGGCACGAGGTCGCGCCGCCCGTCCGGTATTCCGCGCGCGATCCGCAGCGCCTCGTAGTCCGCGCGCGCCGCTTCCTCGATCCCGGCGCGCTCCAGCATCTCGGCGCCGCGTTCGCCCACGACGCGCGTCCCCAGGGCGGGGTGTCGCGGATCGGCGAAGACATCCGCCTCCCCGATACCGCCGGCCGCCTCTTCCGCGTCGCCGCCGAAGACCGCGCAGACCGTGTCGGGTACCGCCGCGTCGATCGCCACGTCGGCGCGGAGCCGGTACATCGCGAGCCGCTTCGCGAGCGCGGGGCGCGAACCGGCTTCGCAGTCGAGGAAGAACGCCTCTCCGCGGCGGAAAACGAGAAAGTCGAAGAGGTACTTGCCCTGGGGGGTCAACAGGGCCCCGTGGATGGCGGCGCCGTCGCGCAGCTTCCCGACGTCGTTGGTGATCAGGCCCTGGAGGAACCCGCTCGCGTCGCTTCCCGAAACCGACAGAACCGCCCGATCGTCGAGCCGGACAAAACGCGCCATCGCCGCCTTCCCAAGTCGTCCCGCGCCGGTGATGTGGTACCTGCCGCGAGGGGAAGCAAGCCGTCGACGGACCGGGCCGGCTCCATTCCCCGCGGCGCGGTGTCGCCAACCATGACAATCGCTTGACGGTGTGCCGTGGATACGCCTAATGGTCCCGCGCATTGAAGGAAAGCATTCAGGGATCGATTTATGGCAGACCGGTTCAGGGCTCTCGTCCTCGAAGAGAAAGACGACGGGGTCGCGGCCGCCGTCGGAGAGCTGGGCGAGAACGACCTTCCGGACGGCGACGTCACCGTTGCGGTCAGATATTCCGACCTCAACTACAAGGACGGCATGATCCTGAAGGGGATCGGCCGGCTGGTCCGCAACTATCCCCACGTCCCCGGAATCGATCTCGCCGGCACGGTGACCGCGTCGGCGGCGCCGGGCATCGATGTCGGAGACGAAGTGCTCGTCACCGGCTACCGCATGGGCGAGGTCCGCTGGGGCGGCTATGCCGAACGCGCCCGCGTGCCGGGCGACTGGGCGGTGAAGATCCCCGACGGGCTCGATTCCCGACGGGCAATGGCGCTGGGCACGGCGGGGTTCACCGCGATGATCGCGGTCATGGCGCTGGAGGACGCCGGGCTTTCCCCCGGCGCGGGGGAGGTGCTGGTAACCGGCGCCAACGGCGGCGTAGGCAGCGTCGCCGTCATCCTGCTCGCGGCGCTCGGCCACGAGGTGGTGGCCTCCACCGGCCGGATGGAAACGGCGGACGATCTGAAGGCGCTTGGCGCCGCGACGGTGATCGACCGGGCCGAGCTTTCAGCGGAGCCCCAACGGCCGCTGACGAGCGAGCGCTGGGCGGGAGCCATCGACGCGGTCGGCGGAACGACCCTGGCCTCGATTCTCACCGGGCTGAAATACGGCGCGTCGGTGGCGGCCTGCGGCCTGGCGGGCGGCAACGCGCTCAACACGACGGTCATCCCGTTCCTCCTCAGGGGCGTGAACCTGCTCGGCATCGATTCCGTGATGTATCCGCGCGACCGCCGGGAAGAGGCGTGGAGCCGGCTCGCCGCCGAGCTGCCGATGGACCGGATCGACGCCGTCAGCCAGACCGTGCCGCTGGATGCGCTCCCGGACCTCGCCGACCGGATCCTGAAGGGCCAGACCCGCGGAAGGGTCGTGGTCGACGTCACCGCGTGAGCCCGGCCTCGGCCGCGCTTTTCACCCCGACGCAACAGGGATCGGAATTCGCTTTGTCCCACTCCGGGTACAGCTCCGCCGGCGCAAGGGCGTGGTCCGGCTTTCTCCGTCCGATGAGCGTGCTCTGCGCCGTGATGGTCATCGCCTCCGCGTCGTCCGCCCAACAGCGGGTGAAGACGCCCTCCACCTATGGCGATGCGATGCGCTGGTACGGAAAGGCGGCCAGGGCGGGGTCTCCCCAGGCCCAGTTCCTCCTCGGCATGAAATACGACAACAGGGCGGCCACCGGCGCCGACCGGCGCAAGGCGGTCGAATGGTTCCGCCGCGCCGCCGAGGGCGGGCACACGCTTGCCCAGTACCGGCTTGCCAGCGCCTTGCACGTCGGTCGCGGCGTCGAGCGAAATATCGCCGAGGCCGCGGCGTGGTACCGGCGCGCGGCGGAAAACGGCATCCCCGAAGCCGCGTTCAATCTCGCCTTCATCCTGGAGAAGGGCCTTGCCGGCACGGCCGACGCGGCGCGCGCCGCCGGCTGGTATCGGAAGGCGGCGGAGGGCGGGCTGGGACAGGCCCAGTTCAATCTCGGCGTCCTCCACGCGGAGGGTCGCGGCGTGGAACGGGATCCTTTCGAGGCGCGGATCTGGTTCGGCTGCGCGGCGGCCGCCGGTCAGCCCGGCGCCGAGCGCTACGGACAGCGCGTGGACAAGAAACTGAATTCCGTCCAGCGCTCCGCCGCGCGCACCGAGGCCGAACGCCGTTGCGGCCCCGGGGACAAGCGCTAGGCGCCGTGTGACGGTCGCGGGGGCATCGAACCGGAACGGATTGCGCGGGGAGCTCGTCGGCCGCGCGCGGGATCTGGTGCCGGTGCTCCGCGAACGCGCCGCGATACCCGATCGCACGCGGACCATCCCGCAAGAGACCCACGAGGCGTTCGTCGAGGCCGGCTTTTACCGGATACTGCAGCCTGCCCGTTACGGCGGCTACGAGGCCGATCTCGAAACGATGATCGACGTCGCCGCCGAGCTCGGCCGCGGCTGCGGGTCCAGCACCTGGGTGTTCACCAACCTGCTGATGCAGACCTGGATCAACGGGCGCAAGGACCGGCGCGCGCAGGAGGAGCTCTGGGCGGACGACCCGAACGCGCAGACCGCTTCGTCGTTTCCCGACCCCGCCGCCGAGGTCCGCGAGGTCGACGGGGGCTTCGCGGTCAGCGGCGAATGGCACTATTCGAGCGGCATCGACTTCGCCTCGTGGAACAACCTCCAGCTGTTCTTCAAACCGGAAAAGGGGCCTCCCTTCGTCGCCTTCGCGATGGTGCCGGAAAGCGACTACGAGGTGATCGACGACTGGGACATGACGGGACTTCGCGGGACCGGCAGCCGATCGCTCCGGGTCGAAGACGCCTTCATTCCCGAATACCGAATCCACCGCGTGCAGGACGAGCAGGCGCTTCGGACGCCCGGCAGCAGGATCAACCCGGGAACGATCTACCGGCTGCCGTTCTGGGGAATCGGGGCGCGCGCGTTCTCCGCCCCCGCCGTCGGGCTCGCGCGCGGCATGATGGACCGCGTGGTGCAGGACATCCGAGAAAGGATCGGCGCCCGCGGCGGCATCAGACTCGCGGAGCAGCCGACGGTGCAGGCGCGTGTCGCCGAATCCGGCGCCGAGATCGACGCCGCCTGGTCGATGTTGCTGAAGGACTGCGCCGACGCGACCGCCATCACCGAGGCGGGCAGGCTCGCCGACCTCGAGACCCGGACCCGGTGGCGGCGCAACAACTCGTTTGCGGTCCAGCTCTGCCTGCGCGCGGTCGACCGGCTCTACGCGCTGGCCGGGATGCGGGCGATGGAGCCCGACAGCGCGATCGCGCGGATCTGGCGCGACATCCGGGCGGCCTCGTCCCAAGTGGGCACGGCGTGGGATCCGCAAGCAACCAACTACGGCAAGGCCCTGTTCGGCCTGCCGCTTTCGGATCCGCGCGGGCGAAACTGAGCCTCGCGGACATCCGGGACTTGCCGTGCGCCGGCCGGTTTGTCCATCATCGGCGCGCGCCCGGCGGGGAGGAGTCATGGCGGAAGGGGGATTGAAGACGGCGGCGCCCGGCCGGGCAGAGCTGGTGCGACGCGCCACCGGGCTGGTCGATGCGATCGCGGCGCGGGCGGACGAGACGGAGCGTCTGCGCAAGCTTCATCCCGACACCGTCGAGGATTTGCAGACATCCGGGCTTTGGGCCGTCTTCAGGCCGTTCCGCTACGCCGGTTCGGAGGGCGATTTCGGCCTGTTCGTCGATATCGGCGAGCAGTTGGGCCGCGCCTGCACGTCGACCTCATGGGTCTGGGCGAACCTGGTCTCGCACAACTGGATGCTCGGCATGTGGCCCGAGCGTGCGCAGGACGAGGTCTGGGGGCCCAATCCCGATGCGCGGATCGGCTCCGCGACCGTCTATCCGCCGGGCAAGGCCGAGCCAGTGGACGGCGGCTATTTGTTGAGCGGCCGGTGGCCGTTCTCCAGCGGCATCGATGTGTCCCACTGGATCATGCTGGGCGGCATGGTGCCGCCGGAAGACGGCGAGGGAGACCCGAAACCGCACATCTTCGTCGTCGATTGCGACGACATCGAGGTGATCGACACCTGGGACGTCGCGGGGCTGCTCGGCACCGGCTCGCACGACGTGACCTGCGAGAAGGTGTTCGTTCCCGGCTACATGGCGCTCAGCCCGCACGACATGCGCGGCGGCTCCACACCCGGCTCCGCGGTCAACCCGGCGTCGCTCTACCGGCTGCCGCTGCTCGGGCTGTTTTCCCATATCCTCGCGGGGTGCATGCTCGGCGCCGCGCGCGGCGCGTTCGACCACTACACCGAATCGATGCGGACCCGGGTCGCGACCTTCAACAGGCAGCGTATCGGGGACCATGCGGCGGTCCAGATCAGGATCGCCGAAGCCGCCTGCACGATCCGCGCGACCCGGCTGCAGCTCAGGGACGGCCCGCGCGAGGCCCACGAGATCGCCGAGGAAGGCCATATGCCGAGCGACGTGGAGAAGACCAGGTGGCGCTCCGACGCCGCCTATGCCTGCCGCAAATGCGCCGACGTGGTGGACCTGCTCTACCGTGCCTCCGGCGGAGCCGGGAACTATCGCGGGAACCCGCTGCAGCGCTTCTTCCGCGACGTCCATGCGGGCGTCGGCCATATCGGCGTTTCGTGGGATGCGAACGGCGCCGAGCACGGCCGCGCGCTGCTCGGCCTGCCGCACGGCAATTTCCTGATCTAGGGAGGCAGCCGTGACGGTGTCCGGGACGGGGATGATCGGCAAACCGCTACCGCGGGTGGAGGACCTGCGCCTGGTGACCGGGCACGGCCGCTTCAGCGACGATGTCGACCGGCCGGGTCAGACTTATGCGGTCATGGTCCGCGCGCCCCACGCCAACGCGCGGATCGAGCAAATCGACGCGACCGACGCTCTCGCGGTTCCCGGAGTGGTCGCGGTGCTGACCGGGAAAGACGCGGCGGCCGACGGAATCGGCCTGATCCCGCACGCCACCGTCCCATCGAGCCCGCCCGACATCCAGATCCCCAACACCGACGGCACCGAACACTTCGTCCCGCCGCACGAGGTGATCCCGGTCGAGCGCGTGCGCCATGTCGGCGAGGCGGTCGCGGTGGCGATCGGCGAGACGGTCGCAGCCGCGCGCGACGGCGCGGAGCGCGTTGCCGTCCGATACACCGAGCTGCCCCCGATCGCCGCGACCCGGAAGGCGGCCGAAGGCGGACCGGCGGCGTGGGAAGAGCACGGCTCCAATGTCTGCATCGACGGCGAGGTCGGCGACGCGGAAACGACCGACCGCGCCTTCGCCCGCGCCCATGCCGTGGTCACGTTGAGGACCGCGCTTTCGCGTTGCACCGGGGTTCCGATGGAGCCTCGGACGGCGGTCGGCGCCTACGATCCCGACACGGGCCGCTACACGCTCCACGCCGGCGGCGGCGGGGTGGTGCGCTACAAGATCGACCTCGCCGCGGTGCTCGGCGTGGAGACCGAGGCGGTCAGGGTCACCGCCAACGACGTGGGCGGCAGTTACGGCACGCGGAACGCGCTCTACCCCGAATTCGCGATCGTCTTGTGGGCGGCGCGGAGAGTCGGACGACCGGTGAAATGGACCGGCGACCGCACCGAGATGTTCCTGACCGACTTCCAGGCCCGCGACCTCGCGGTCGACGCGGCGCTGGCGCTCGACGCGGACGGGGGGTTCCTGGGTTTGCGGATTTCAAACATCAGCAATATCGGCGCGCACGCGGTCTCCTTCATCCCGATGATCAAGGGGGTGGAGATATTCCCGCTCACCTACCGGATCGGCGCATGCCACGCGCGCGCCCGCGCGGTCGCCAGCAATACCGTGCCCACCTACCCCTATCGCAGCGCCGGCCGGCCCGAGGTCACCTACGCGATGGAGCGGCTGATCGACATCGCCGCCGATCGGCTCGGTATGGACCGGCTCGACATCCGCCGGCGCAATCTGGTGCCGCCCGAGGCCATCCCCTATTTCAACGGCCTGGGCCTCACTTTCGACAGCGGCGACTTTCCGGCCGCCATGGAACGGGCGGTCTCGCTGTCCGGCTGGCGGGACGAGGCGGACGGCGGCAGCGCGAACGGCAGGCTGCGCGGGATCGGGATCGCAAACTATCTCGACCTCGGCACCGGCGCGCCGCATGAGCGCACCGAGATCGAGATCCATCCCGAAGGGCGGGTCGAGGTGGTCATCGGCACCCAGGATTCGGGACAGGGGCACGAGACCGCGTTCGGCCAGATGGTATCCGAATTGCTGTCCGTCGGCTTCGAGACCGTCCGCTTCACGCTCGGCGACACCGATGCCGTCAAGGTCGGCGGCGGCTCGAACTCGGGACGCTCGATGCGGCTCGGCGCGGTGATCCTGACCCAGGCGTCCGAGGAGATCGTGGCCAGGGGGAGCGAGATCGCCGCCCATGTGCTGGAAGCCGCCACGGCCGATATCGAATACACCGACGGCCGTTACACCGTCGTCGGGACCGACCGGTCGATCGATCTGTTCGAGGCCGCGCGCGCCGCGCGTGAGCGCGACGACCTGCCCGAGGACCTCAAGGGCCCGCTGGCGGCCGAAGCCGAGGTGGAGAGCCGCAAGCCCGCCTTCGGCAGCGGCTGCCACGTTTGCGAGGTCGAGGTGGACCCGGAAACGGGTGTCGTCGACGTCGTCCGCTGGGTCGCGGTCGACGATGTCGGGCGGGCGATCAATCCCCTGCTGATCGACGGCCAGACCCACGGCGCCGTGATGCAGGGGATCGGGCAGGCGCTGAGCGAACGCTGCGTCTACGACGAGGCAACGGGACAGCTCCTGAGCGCGAGCTTCATGGACTATGCGATGCCGCGCGCCGACATGGTGCCCGGCTTCACGACCGCGCTTCAGGAGATCCCCGCGCCGACCAACCCGCTCGGCGTCAAGCCGGGGAGCGAGGGCGGGACCGCGGTATCGCCCGGCGCGGTCGCCAACGCCATCGTCGACGCGCTGAAGCCGCTCGGCGTCCGCCATATCGAGCTTCCCGCGACGCCCGAGCGCGTATGGCGGGCGATCCGGGACGCGGCGGCGCGGCCGCCCGTCACATGAACAGGCGTTCGTCCTTGCGATCGGTGTAGAGGCCGGCCACGAACTCGCCGTAGCCGTTGTAGATCCGGGTCGGCACCCGCTTGCCGGTGCCCAGCAGCCGTTCGGTCGCCTGGCTCCAGCGCGGGTGGGGCACCTTCGGGTTGACGTTGGCCCAGAACCCGTACTCGCGGCCCTGGAGCTCTTCCCAGAAGCTGACCGGGCGCTTCTCCGCGAAGTGGAAGCGGACCAACGACTTGACCGACTTGAAGCCGTATTTCCACGGCACGGCGAGGCGCAGCGGCGCGCCGTTCTGCTTCGGCATCGGCTTGCCGTAGAGCCCGGTCGCGATGAAGGCGAGGTCGTTGACCGCCTCGTCGATGGCGAGCCCTTCGAGATAGGGCCAGGGGTACCAGCGCTGGTTCTGCCCCGGCGCGACCTCGGGGTTCTCGAAGGTCTCCATCGCGAGATACTTCGCCGACCCCAGCGGCCTGGCGAGATCGACCAGCGCCTTGAGCGGGAAGCCGCTCCACGGCACCGTCATCGCCCACGCCTCGACGCAGCGATGGCGGTACACCCGTTCCTCCAGTGGCATCTTTTTCAGGAGGTCGTCGAAGGCGATGGTGAAGGGTTTCTCTACCATCCCGTCGATGCGGACCTCCCAGGGTCGGAGCGGCAGTTTCTGCGCCGCCCGGTGGATGTTCTTGTGCGAGCCGAACTCGTAGAAATTGTTGTAGGTGACGGCCTCGCTCTCCGCGGTTAACGCGCGCTCGACCGTATAGGCCGGGTTGCGCTGCACCGGGTAGAGGCCGGCCGAGGGGTCGATCTCGGCGGGCGCCGCGACCTCGGGCTCGGGCTCCTCCCCCATTCGGAATACCGCCGGCGCCGCCAGAATGGCGCCGCCCAAGCCAAGACCGGCCAGGATCCGCCGGCGGTTCAGGTAGGTCGTCTCGTCGGTGGCGGCGGATTCGGGCAGCTCCCAGTCCCGCCTGCGCTTGAACGGCATTATCTTGCTCTCCTGGAGCCGAAGATCGTTATCAGGGCGATGCCCAGGCCGCCGAAACTCGCCCATAGCGGCCATTGCAGGAATCCCGCGATCACCGGGTCCCACAGAAACGGATGAAGGTAACGCTGGACGATCGCCTGGACGAGGTTGAGGCTCGCGGTGTGAAGCGTGAACCAGATTTCGCCGGCGGGAACGATACGCCACGCGCCGGCCTGAAGGGCGACGGTCAATTCGTAGAGGAGAGCGAGAACGGCCACGGCGGTCAGCGCCGCACCAAGCCACGCCAGTATCCGGAATGAACGATTTCGGGTCCGTGCCGCCATGGCAGGCCTCGCTCTTGCTTGCGCTCGACAGATGGGCTCGCGCGGCCTCCATTACCAGCGCGCTCGCGAATACGTTACCGCGGCGGCGCGAATATTTCCGACAAGGGCCCGCAAAAGGATATTCTGGATCCGGCACTCGTAGTACCGGAAAGGTTGGACGGCGCTCCATGGACGATCGACATTTTGTCGGGGCCCGGTCGGAAATGGTGGCGGAAATCGCCGACCATGTCCGCGAGACCGCATCTCAGATCGGCCGAGAAGCGCTGGACGACAGGGTCATGGACGCGGTCGGCCGCGTGCCGCGCCACGAATTCGTGCCGGTCGAGCTGCGCGGCTTCGCCTACGTGAATTCTCCCCTGCCCATCGGCTGCGGCAAGACGATCTCCCAGCCCTACATAAACGCCCTGATGACCGACCTTCTGGACGTGCGGCGCGATCACACGGTGCTGGAGGTCGGCACCGGGCTCGGCTACCAGGCGGCGCTGCTCGCTCAGCTGGCCGCGCGGGTCTATTCCGTCGAGATCATCGAGGAGCTCGCCTCGGGGGCGCGCAGCCGGCTGGGCGCGCTCGGATACGACAATATCGATCTCCGCCACGGCGACGGCTCGCGGGGGTGGGCCGAGCAGGGGCCGTTCGACCGCATCCTGGTCTCCGCGGCACCCGATCTCGTACCGCCACTGCTGCTTGCCCAGCTCAAGCCCGGCGGCCGGATGGTCGTGCCGGCCGGCATCGAGGACGCCCAGGAGCTCCTGGTGGTGGACAAGAGCGAAGAGGGCAAAGTGACGATGAAACCGGTGATCGCCGTCCGCTTCTCGACGCTCCACGTCGACGAGGACCCCGCGGCCCTTTGACCGCCCGGGAGCGCCCTTCGATACGCGGCTTCGCCGTTACTCAGGGTGCGCGCCTCTCGGGCGACCGCCGGCTGCGCCCGTGTCCGGTCGAAAATGTTGTCGGGGCCGGTCCCCTCCCCGACCGTCCGGACCTTCGGGTACCGGGATTCGTGGAAATTCCGGCTTGCGGCGTTGGCGCTGCGTCACCATGTGAATCATACCCCAGGGGCGCCGCGGGACGGGCCCCGGACGGGGCATGGAACCGGGCCGGCCGGAACGGCGGACCGGGACGTGATTTGCCTGAGAAAGGAGTCACACCATGCGCGCGTTCGATCTTTCTCCGCTATTTCGCAACGTTGCTTGACGCTGGCCGTCCCCGGATCGGGAGAGGACGAGCCTGCCGGGATCGACACGGGGCAGCACCGCCATATGGCTTAACACGGGAGATACGACCATGGCATATCGGGACATCGTGGTTTGTCTGGCACAGGACAAACGGTCTTCATCGCGTCTGGATGCGGCGATCGGGTTGGCGGAGCGGCACGAGGCCAAGGTGACGGGGGTATATGTGCATCCGCCGCTCGCCGTTCCCGGTTACGCCAGCGCCAATTTTCCCCCGGAGCTTCTCGAACGCCTGGAGACCGAGCTGCATGAGCGCGTGGAAGAGGCCGAGCAGGAGTTCAGGGAACGAACGGCGAAGGCGGCGGTCTCCTCGGAATGGCGCCCGGTCGGCGGCGATCCCGCCAAAGCGGTGACGACGAGCGCGCACTACGCCGACATCGCCATCGTGGGCCAGACCGACCCCGACGACAGCAGGAGACTGGACGGGTTCGCCGACAGCGTCGTGCTCGGGGCGGGCGGTCCGGTGCTGGTCTGGCCCTATGCCGGCTCGTTCGACCTCGATCCCGCCACGGTCGTGCTCGCCTGGAACGGTACCCGCGAAGCGAAGCGCGCGCTCTCCGACGCGCTGCCCCTGCTGCAGCGCGCGAAGAACGTTGTCGTGCTCGGCATCGATACCGACGACGGCACGCACACACCCGGGACCGACATCTGCGCGCACCTCGCGCGGCATGGCGTCAAGGCGGAAGCGCGGCACGGCTTGACTTCGGCGGAGGTCGACGCGGGCAACGCCCTGTTGAACGCGATCAGCGATGTCGGCGCCCGCCTCCTCGTCATGGGCGCATACGGCCACCACCGCGTGCGGGAGCTGTTGCTGGGCGGCATGACGCGCGACGTGCTCGGGCACATGACGGTGCCGGTCCTGATGTCGCACTAGGACCCGGCGGCGGCAGACACGAAGCGCGGCACCCCAACCGAAAGGCGAAGCAATGTCGGAGATCCTGTACGTCGTCGCGCCGTATTGGGCGCAAGCGCCCGTATCGGTGCATCGCGATCCCGACAAGGCGATCCGCGCGGCAACCCGATTGTCGGAGGGCTGCCGGGTGGTGGTGATCGATCCGGCTACGTCGGAATGGAGAACGACCGAGGCGCCGCACCTCATCGACGTCGACGATCCGCACCATGTGCGCGAGCGCCTGGCCGGGGAGCTGCGCAAGATCGGGAACGACCTCACGGCCGACGACTGAAACACGGGGAGCCCCGACATGATCGGCCAGATCGCCGCCGGATCGGCCCTGATCGTCCTCGGTATCGCGGTTCACGCCGGGTTCATGGCGTTGGCCACCCGGGCGGTACGCCGCCGCGAGGGGTGGCTGCGCCGGCCGCCCACTCTGCCGAAGCTCGTCGGCGCGCTCTCGGCGGTGTCGCTCTGGCTGATCGCGGGCATGAGCGCGACGGTCTGGATCTGGGCGCTTTACTTCCTCTGGTCCGGCGCGCTGGGAGACCTGGAGACCGCGGTCTATTTTTGGGGATTATGTAGGAAAGTGCCGAAGCCCCTGTCATTTCGCGACCTTCGGGCGGTCGATATAGCGGATGCGAACCGGCTTGGTGAGCGCGTCCACCGCTTCATCGAAAGTCGCGTTCACCCGTATATCCGCTTCCAGTTCC
>JAJDVM010000362.1 GCA_022826125.1 Defluviicoccus sp. | reverse complement strand
CCCCAAGATGGCGGCGGAGGATTTCTCCTTCATGCTGAACGAGCGGCCGGGCTGCTATGTCTGGCTCGGCAACGGGCCGGGCGACGGCGGCTGCCTTCTGCACAACCCGCATTACGATTTCAGGGACGAGGCGCTGCCCATCGGCGCGAGCTACTGGGCCCGGCTGGTGGAAACCCGCCTCGCGCCGCAATAGCCGGTGACCCCCGGGCAATCGTCGATCGCTCTGCGAGAACCATCGTCCGACAATACCGCGTAACGGAGCATGGGCACCCGGCGGTGCGTACCGACCGACCCACCCTCCCCGGCCCCTCCCGCAAGCGGGAGGGGAGAAAGTAAGGAGGGGTCGGCGAGCGGGTCCCCCTCTCCTCCGCGGGGAGAGGGTCGGGGTGAGGGGGACCTCCCGCCCGTCAAGTTATCCCCATAAGCCCCGATCGTTTGGCCGCGCTCGAACGGGTGGGCCTGACGCGGACGCAATCTGACACCCGTGGCGTTCGGGGGCGGGAAGCGCCGAGGGTGGATCGCCGCGGGTGCTCCCGATATGTTTGGAACGATCCCGCACGCAACCGCCGCGCCCGCGCAACAGGTGACAGGAACGATGTCGAAGACAGACAGCTTCGCGGGGACGACGGTCTCCCGCTCTCCGGTTTACGGCACCAGGGGCATGGTGGTTTCCGGCCACTCGCTGGCCTCGCTCGCCGGGCTCCGCACCCTCGAGCGCGGCGGCTCGATGGTGGACGCGATGATCGCCTGCTCCGCCGCGCTCTCGGTGGTGGTGCCCCAGGCGACCTCGCTCGGCGGCGATGCGTTCATCCTCTATCACCGCGCCTCGGACGGGCGGACGATCGGCATGAACGCGTCCGGTCACGCGCCGGCGGCGGCAACGCTCGATGTCTACAAGGCCGGCATCCCGCACCGGGGGCCGCTCGCCTTCAGCGTGCCGGGAATGATCCGGGGCTGGGAGCGGATGCACGCTCGCTACGGAAAGCTCCCCTGGGCCGACCTGTTCGCCGATGCCGCCGCGCTGGCGGAGGCCCATCCGCTGTCGCGCGTCCTCGCGGGCGCGCTCGACCTCTTCCGCGAGGACGTCGAGGGCGATGCCGGCTGCCGCGACGTCTACTACCCGGACGGCGAACCGCTGCCCGCGGGCGCGATCGTGCGCCAGCCGGCGCTCGCCCGCACGGTGGGCCTGATCGCCGAGCAGGGGAGTTCGGTCTTCTACGAGGGCGAGATCGCGCAATCGATCGCCGCGGCCGCCCGGGCGCAGGGCGGGGTGGTCACGGCGGACGACTTCGCCGGCTACGAGCCGGAATGGGTCGAGCCCCTGGAATCGGGCTATCGCGGGCTCACGATCCGGGTCATGCCGCCCAACTCCTACGGCGTGCTGATGCTGATGCAGCTCAACGCGCTCGACGGCGTGGACCCGGCCGAGTTGAGCGGCGACGAGAGCAGGCGTCTCGCCTACCTGATGCGCGCCCAGCGCGCCGCCTTCGCCGCCGGGCAGAAGCACATCGCCGATCCGCGCACGAACCCCGCGCCGATCGACCGCCTGCTGGGCGACGAGACGACGGCGGCGCTGCGCGCCGAGGTGTCGGGCGCCGCGCAAACCGCGCCGGCCATGGCCCATCCCGCCGCCGGCACCTCCTGCATCACGATCGCCGACGGCGAAGGCAACGGAATCTCGGTGGTGCAGAGCGTGTTCCACGTCTTCGGCAGCGCGTTCCTCGACCCCGGCACCGGCATCCTGATGAACAACCGGATGACCGGCTTCAGCACCGATCCCGAGAGCGCCAACGTGCTGGTGCCCAACAAGCGTCCGGCGCACACCCTCAACCCGGTGGTCGTGCTCGACGGCGACAGGGTCCGCTACCTGCTGACCACGCCGGGCGGGCCGAGCCAGACGCTGTCCCACGTCCAGATCCTCAACAACCTGGTCGACCGGGGAATGGAGCTGACGGCGGCCATCGAGGCGCCGCGCTGGTCCATCACCCTGCAGGGCGAGACTCTGCTCGACGAAGCCTTCGACGACGGCATCGCCGACCGGCTGGCCGAAGAAGGCTTCCCGGTCAAACGGGCCGCCGGCGCGGCCTATTTCGGCTCCGCCAAGGTGATCGAGGTGGCGAAGGACGGTGTGCTGATGGGGGCCGCCGACAGGCGCCGCGAGGCGTTCGCGGTCGGCGCCTGATGACCGCGCCCGCCGACCTCGCGATCGTCCGGGGCAAGGCGATCGCGGTCGATGCCAGGGGCACCGTCGCGGAAGCCGTCGCGGTCGCCGAGGACAGGATCGCGGCCATCGGCTCCACCGCCGAGATCGAACCTCTCATCGGACCCGAAACCGTCCGGATCGACGCCGGCGGTCGCGCGGTCGTGCCGGGGCTGATCGACGGCCACGCCCATCTCGACCGCGAGGGGCTCAAGCCGGTCTTCCCCTCGCTCGCGGGCTGCCGGTCGATCGACGACGTGCTGGCGCGCATCGAGGCGCTCGTCGCCGAGGCCGGACCCGGCGAGTGGATCGTCACCATGCCCATTGGCGAGCCGCCCTATTACTGGGACGTGCCCGCCAACCTCGCCGAAAAGCGCTTCCCGACGCGCTGGGACCTCGACAGCGTATCGCCCGACAACCCGGTCTATATCCGCCCGATCTGGGGTTTCTGGCGCCACATCCTGCCGCTCACGTCGGTCGCCAACTCCGCCGCGCTCGCCGCCGCCGGGATCGGACGTGACACGCCGAACCCGTCGGCCTCCGTCGAGATCGAGCGCGATCCCGGCACCGGGGAGCCCAACGGCATAATCCACGAGCACACCTACATGCCGGTGATGGAGCTCAGCCATTTCAACCGGGCGCCGCGCTTCACCCATTCCGACCGGGTCGCCGGCATCGAGGCGGCGATGGCGATCTACAACCGGACCGGGACCACCAGCATCTTCGAGGAGCACGGCGCCGCGCAGGAGCTGATCCAGGCCTACCAGGCGGTGCACGCCGCGGGCAAGGCGACGGTCCGCGCCAACCTCGTGTTCAGCCCGTCATGGGGGCCGGAGCGCGACATCGACTACACCCATGCGCTGCGCTCCTGGTCGGGCTGGCTCGGCGGGCGCGGGCTCGGCGACGACTGGCTCGCGGTGGGCGGGCTCTATACCGAGTTCGGCTTCGACCCGGATGCGCTGCTGCGCGCGCGGGCCTCACCCTATACCGGCTGGTCGGGGTTCAACTACGACTGCGGCGTGCCGCGCGACCGCATGGTCGACTTCCTCGTCGAGGCGGCCCGCAACGGCATCCGCGTCTGCGCGCTGTGGCGGGAATTCCTGCCGCTGTTCGAGGAAGCGAACGAGCGGGTTCCGATCGGCGACATGCGGTGGGTGCTGGGCCACATCAACACGCTGAGTCCGGACGAGATAAGGCGCGTCGCCGACCTGGGCCTCGTGCTGACCACCCACACCAACCGCTACATCCACAAGCAGTCGCACATCACCCGCGACGAGATCGGGCGGGACCGCGAGAACGAGATCGTGCCGATCCGGAGCCTGCTCGACGCGGGCGTGCATGTCGCGCTCGCCACCGACAACGTGCCGACCAGCCTGTTCTTCCCGGTCTGGCAGTCCATCGCGCGGGTGAACCTGCACACCGGCGAGCGCATCGCCCCGGACCAGGCGCTGTCGCGCGCCGAAGCCCTCCGCTGCGCCACAATCGAGGGCGCCTGGCTCACCTTCGAGGAGGACCGCAAAGGCTCGCTCGAGGCGGGCAAGCTCGCCGACATGGCCGTGCTGTCCGACGACCCGCTCACCTGCCCGGAGGACGCGATCAAGGACATCGTCGCCGAGACCGTCGTCGTCGGAGGCAAGATCGTCCGTGGGGGTTAGAGGATGAAGATCGCCGAACTCGACACCCCGGTGCTCCTGGTCGACGCCGACGCGTTCGAGCGCAACGTGGCGCGGATGGCGGAGCTCTGCGCGAATGCCGGCGTCGCCTGCCGTCCGCACGCCAAGGCGCATAAATCGCCCCAGGTCGCGCGGCTTCAGATGGAGGCGGGCGCGGTCGGGATGTGCTGCGCCAAGCTGGGCGAGGCCGAGGTGATGGCCGCGGCCGGCATCGAGGACCTGCACATCACCACGCCGGTGGTCGGCGCGTCCAAGATCGCGCGCCTGCTCGAGGCCGCCCGGCAGTCGCATGTCTCGGTCGTCGTCGACGACGCGGACAACGTCTCGGACCTCGCCGCCGGGGCGCAGACGGCCGGATTGAGGCTCGACGTGCTGGTCGAGGTCGACGTGGGTCAGGGCCGCTGCGGCGTGCCGCCCGGCCCGCGCGCGGCGGAGCTCGCCGGGCTGATCGACGGCCATCCCTGGCTCCATTTCCGCGGGCTGCAGGCCTATCACGGCCTGATCCAGATGAAAGGAGACGTCGCGGAACGCCGCGCCGCGGCGGCGGAGGCGCTGGAGAAGGCCGAGCTCTCCGCCCGCCTGGTGCGCGAGGCCGGGCTGGAGATCGAGGTTCTGACCGGCGGCGGCACCGGCACCTCGGCGATCGACGCTGCTGCCGGCGGGCTGACCGAGCTCCAGCCCGGCTCCTACATCTTCATGGATACCAACTACAGCGCCATCGGGTGGGAGGGCGCGCCGGCGCCGCCCTTCGAGAACGCGCTTACTGTCCTTGCAGGCGTGCTCAGCAGGCCCGCGTCCGACCGGGCGATCCTCGATTCCGGCATGAAGGCGATCAGCGGCGACGGCGGCGCGCCGCGCACGGTCGAGCATGAAGAGGCCGAGTTCCGCTTCGCCGGCGACGAGCACGGCCAGCTTTCCTTCCCGGGCGAGGCGCCGCTCCAGGTCGGCGACAAGGTGACCCTGCTCCCCAGCCACTGCGACACCACGGTCAACCTGCACGACCGGTTCATCGTGACCCGCGGCGACGAGGTCGAGGACGTCTGGGACATCGCCGCGCGCGGGCGGTCTCAGTAAGCGGAAGAGGGAGAAACCCTGCAGTTTACCCTCCAATGCGCCAGGGTGTACCGGTCTTGGTTCGAACCGCTGCCTCTTTCGTCATGGTCGGCGCAGGCCGACCATCCACGAGTTTTTCTTCTGGGTCGGGGACAAGAGAGAAAACAGAAAACAAAGCACGGATGGTCGGCCTGCGCCGACCATGACGGGGAGAGAACAGGAGCGGAAACGGTTCCAAGTATAACGAACGCGCTCCACGGTTCTTGCCGCCCTGCGTGGTCATGAATCTGGAAAGCGCTGTCAATGCTCTTGGGTCGCGCATGCTTCTTTGGCGGGATCCCCCGAACTCGTCTTCGAGCGCTTCGCGAACCCGGCGGTGATCGTCGCCGAGGTCGGACAGACCGCCGAAGCCGGCCATCCAGGGCGGCCCCGCGATTCCGCTGGTGTCCCTTTTGGCAGCGTGCCGAAGCCGTTTCCCGAGCGATTTACAATCCTGAATTGATTGTGCTCACAACCTTTCTTCCAGCCAATCCAGCATCAGCGGGACGTTGTGGGCCCAGGCGTCGTGGGCGCAGTGGGCGATGCCGCCGATTTTGGGGTCGTCGTAGATCTTGAGCGTCTTGTCGGCCGCGCCGATCTCGGCGAACAGGCGTTCGGCGCCCTGCACGTCCATCAGCCGGTCGGGGCGCGGATGCACGATCAGGGTGGGGCAGGCGATCTTTTCCGCGAGTCCCGCCATCGTGTAGGCCTTGAGCCGTTCCAGCGCCTCCTCGTGGCTCACCCCGCCCAGCAGGCGCCTCAGCGTGGGCTTGAGCCCGTCATAGAAGAGGTAGATATCGTCGAGCAGCGAGTATGAGCCGCACCATGCGATCAGTGCCTTGACCCGCTCGTCGAAGGCGGCGACGCGGGGCGCGTAGTAGCCCGCCATCGAGATTCCCATCAGCCCGATCCGATCCGAATCGACCTCGGGCCGCGACGCCAGCCAGTCGATCGAGGCCATGCCGGGGACCTCGTAATCGGGCCGTGTCGGGATACCCTTAAGATACATCGACGAGCCGCGCCCGGGCGTGTCCACCAGCAGCATCGCAATCCCGCGCTCGCACATCTGCCTGCCGGAGAAATAGATCTCCTCGGCATAGGCGTCGGCGCCGCCGATGAAGAACACCGACGGCCACTTCTCCCCGGGCGCGGGATCGGCCGGGTGGCAGAAATAGCCGTCATAGGTCTCGTCGCCGCAGGCCACCTCGATCGTCTCGATCCGGGGCGAATGCAGCTTCGCCGCCTCGCGGAAACAGGCCTGCGCCTTCGAGAACCGCTCCGCCCGGTCCGCCGCGCGGTCCTCGCCCAGGAACACGTCCGCCATGCGCCAGTACTGGTTGGCCTGGAAGAAGTGCTTCATCGCGGTGACGTTGCGCCCGTCGGCCAGTGCCTCGCGCGCGAGACCCTCGATCCGCTCCGCGAGCGCGACCCACGCCCGTTCCCAGCTGTCGGTATCGCCCTCCTCGATCTCGCGGCAGCAGCGCGCGATGTCGAACACGTCGCCGCCGCCCTGCTGGGCTTCCGCCACCAGGCGCAGAGTCTGCGAGCCGAAGGCGTGGGTCGGGAACAGAAAATCGAACACGTCGTCCTCCCTCGATTGGCGCGCCGCCATATTCTCCGTAGACTCGGGCGCGCGCAAACCCGGGAACCGAAGGCGGGGAAGGGCGATGTTCCTGAGGAACTGCTGGTACGTGGCGGCCTGGAGCCACGAGGTGGGGCAAGAGCCGCTGGGCCGCACGCTACTGAACGAGCCGGTGGTGCTGTACCGCACCGAAGACGGCGATCCGGTCGCGCTGGAGGACCGCTGTTGCCATCGCGGGCTGCCGCTCTCGCTCGGGACCGTGGAGGGCCGGAGGCTGCGCTGCGCCTATCACGGCCTCCTGTTCGACCGGGACGGCGCCTGCGCCGAGGTGCCCGGGCAGAGCCGGATGCCGCCCGGCAGCGCGGTCCGGTCCTACCCCCTGGTCGAGCGGGCCGGCTGGGTGTGGATCTGGATGGGCGAGGAGGCGCCCGACGAGAGCCTGCTGCCGGACTGGTGGTGGATGGACCATCCCGACTGGAAAACCGTGCCCGGCAACAACGGAAAGCCGCTCCATTCGCGCTGCAGCCACCGGCTGATCGTCGACAATCTGCTGGATCTCTCCCACCTCACATTCGTCCACACCGACACCATCGGCAACGACGAGATCACCCGTTTCCCCTGCCGGACCGAGCGCGAGGCGCGGCTGGTCCGCATGGAGCGGCTGATGCCCGCGGTCGAGCCTCCACCGTTCTACAAGGCGGCCGGCGGCTTCGCGGGCAAGGTCGACCGGTGGCAGATCGTCGAGGCCATCCTGCCCTGCTATGTCGATGTCGATGTCGGCTGCACGGAGGTCGGGCGTGGCGCGCTCGACGGCGACCGGGTGCAGGGGACCGCCTTCCACGTCCCCAACTGCCCGACGCCGGAGACTGGGCGCACGACCCACCATTTCTACGCCCATACCCGCCTGTTCCGGACCGACAGCGCGGAGATGGACGAGGTGTTCCGCACCGACTTCCTGCGGGTGTTCCACGAGGATCTGGAAATCATGGAGGCGCAGCAGCGCGTGTTCGATTCCCGGCCCGACGCGCCGCTGGTCGACATCAACGTCGATGCGCCGGCGCTCACCTTCAAGCGGATGCACGAAGACGCGCTCGAAGCGGAGACCGGGGCGAGGACCGCCGCCTGAGCCGACAGGGAGAACCCCCCATATGCCGATGAAACCGCTCTGGGACCTCGCCGGGGACCTGGCCGAGGGCCGCACGACCTCGGCCGCGCTGACCGCCGAATGCTTCGACCGGATCGACGACCCGGACGGCGAGGGCGCGCGCGCCTTCATCCGCCTGTTCCGCGATGCCGCGATGGACGCGGCGCTCGCCTCCGACAGGGCGCGGAGCCATGGTATCGTCCCCTCGCCGCTCGCCGGGATCCCGGTCTCGATCAAGGATCTCTGCGACGTGCGCGGCTACACCACCCTCGCCGGATCGAAGGCGCTGGAAAGCCGCCCGCCCGCCAGCGAGGACGCGCCGGTGGTCGCCCGGCTGCGCGCCGCCGGCGCGGTCATCCTCGGAACCACCAACATGACCGAGTTCGCCTTCGGCGCGCTCGGCCTCAACCCCCATTACGACACGCCGCGCAACCCGTGGGACCGCGCGACGGGGCGTATCCCCGGGGGATCCTCGTCGGGCGCCGCGGTGTCGGTGAGCGACGGCATGGCGGCGGTCGCGCTCGGCAGCGACACCGCGGGCTCGGTGCGCATGCCGGCGGGGTTCTGCGGCATTACGGGGTTCAAACCGACGACGGGACGAATCCCCATCGACGGCCTCGTGCCGCTCGCCGCCACCCTCGACAGCGTCGGGCCGCTCGGCAACAGCGTGCAGTGCTGCGCGATGGTGGATGCGATTTTTGCCGGGGAGAAGCCCGAACCGGTCGCCGCCCACCCGACCGGGCACGCGACGATCGCGGTTCCGAAACGCCTCGTCTGCGACGACCTCGACGAGGCGGTCGCCAGCGGCTTCGAGTCCGCGTTGAGCCGCCTTTCGGATGCCGGCGCGCGCATCGTCGAGATCGAGTTCGCGGAGCTCGACGAGATCGCCCCGCTCAACGCCAACGGAACCCTGCCCATCATGGAGGGCCATGCCTGGCACCGCGAGTTGCTGTCCGAGAGGGGCGACCTCTACGACCCGATCATCGCGCAGCGCCTGCGGAACGGCGCCGACATCCCGGCTCACGTCTATATCGACCTGCTCGAGGCGCGCCGCGATCTGATCGCCCGCGCCGACGCCGTCACCGCGCCCTATGACGCCGTCGCGATGCCGACGCTGGCCTGGGTCGCGCCGCCGATCGCCTCGATCGGCAACAGCGCGGACGAATGGCTGGCCGCCAACGCGCGCACGCTCCGCAACACCTTCGTCGGCAATATCCTCGACCGCTGCGCGATCACCATGCCGTGCCACGAGCCCGGCTCCGGGCCGGTCGGTCTGATGCTGATGGGCGCCCGCGGCGGCGACGCCGCGCTGCTGCGACTGGCGGCGGGGGTGGAGGCGGCGCTCGCTCGCTGAGTCTCCGCCGGGAGCGTCCGCTCAGCCGTCCTTTACGTAGCGGTAACGGAAGGTGCAGCGCTCCGCGCCCGCCATGATGGTCTGCTTGCGTTCGAGCGCGATCCCGGGATCGTAGCCCTCGCAGAACGCGCCGTCGCGGTTGCAGCTCAGCAGGTGGCCGATTTCGCCCAGCCCCATCTCCCGGTACATCTCGGCGAACCTGCACCGCGTCACGTCGAAGTCGAAACGGTCGTCGCCGATGTGCAGGATTTCGGTCTCGATCGCGCCGTCGGCGTTCCACTCCCCGAGCAGGTCGACGAACCCGGCGAGCGAGGTATCCCCGTCCCGGTCGGCGTAGGTCCGGGCCTCCGCGACGGCGGCCTGGCGGATCGCGCTCTCGAGGATGTCCCGGGCCCGCTCCACGCCGAGAACCCGGGTCATCTCTTTGTAGATCGGCTTTATCGCCTCCGCCTGGTCGCGGCGCTTTTGCAGGATCGAACGTTCCGTCATCGCCGGTCTCCGCGTTGGGGTCCGGATGCCGCTCCTCACCTGCCGGTGAAGTCCGGCTTGCGCTTCTCGACGAAGGCAGCCATGCCCTCGCTCTGGTCGGCGGTGCCGAAGGTCGCCTGGAACAGCCTTCGCTCGAAGCGGACACCCTCGCTCAGCGACACCTCGTAGGACCGGTTGACCGCTTCCTTGACCATCAGCGCGACGGGGAGCGACATGGCGGCGATCTTCTGCGCGGTCTCGACCGCCTCGTCGACCAGCCGGTCGGCGGCGACGACGCGGCTCACCAGTCCGGAGCGCTCGGCTTCGTCGGCATCCATCATCCGCCCCGTCAGGCACATCTCCATCGCCTTCGACTTTCCGACGAAGCGGGTCAGGCGCTGGGTGCCGCCGGCGCCCGGGGTAACGCCGAGCTGGATCTCGGGCTGGCCGAAGCGCGCCGTGTCCGCGGCGATGATGAAGTCACACATCATCGCGAGCTCGCAGCCGCCGCCCAGCGCGTAGCCCGCCACCGCGGCGATCACCGGCTTGCGGCAGCGCAGGATGTATTCCCACTCTGCGGTGATGAAGTCCTCGCTATAGGTGTCGGGCCAGTTCTTGGACTGCATCTCCTTGATGTCGGCGCCCGCCGCGAAGGCTTTTTCCGAGCCGGTCAGCACCATCGCGCCGATCGCCGCATCGGCCTCGAACGCGGCCAGCGCATCGCCCAGCTCGCGGACCAGCGGCGTGGACAGCGCGTTGAGCACATTCGGCCGGTTCAGCGTGATCAGCCCGACGGAATCGCGGGTCTCGACGATGATGTTCTCGTAAGCCATGGACGCCTCGTTGGTTGGTTGGAGAGTTATCGGGTGATCAGGAAACGCGCCGTGGTGTCGCCGCGCTCGGGAGACAATTCCAGCTCGAGCACCTGGTTCTCGCGGCGGTACCGGTCGGGCGGGGTGCAGTCCGGCGCGGCGCATTCGGGCACCCAGCCCAGCGGCGGCAGGGTGCGGCGGTAGAACTGCCTTACGGCGGCCGGCTCGACCGGCCCCGACGCGACCGCGGTCACCACCTGCCCTGTCGCGTGGTCGAACACCACCGCGGACTCCGGCCGTTCGCTGAGGCCGGGCATCAGGGGGAGATCGGGAAACCCGTCGAAGAAATCGCCGGCCCGGACGCTCGACGCCACCAGGACTCCGGCGAGGGCCAGCAGAATCGTCAGCCGGGTTCGCCTCGCGCCCATCCCTCAGCGCTGCCGGGCGGCGCAGTAGAAGGTGGAGCGCCCCGACTGGACGATCCGCCGGACCGCGCCGCCGCAATCGCAGTCCGGACAGGGCTCGCCCTCGCGCCCGTAAACCTTGAACCGGTGCTGGAAATAGCCGAGCTCGCCGTCGGGCGCGACATGGTCGCGGAGCGTGGACCCGCCCGCGTCGATCGCCGAGGCGAGGGTCTCCCGGATGGCGCGCGCCAGCCGGTCGGCGCGTGCGGGACCCACATTGGCCGCGAGGCGGCGGGGCGAGATCCCGGCCTCGAACAGGCTCTCGCACACATAGATATTGCCGAGCCCCGCGACCACGCGCTGGTCCAGGAGCGCCGCCTTGATCGGCGTGCGCTTCCCTTCGATCAGCCGCCACAGCCGGTCCCCGTCGAATTCCGCGCCGGTGGGCTCGGGGCCGAGATGCGCGATCAGCGGGTGGTCGGCGAGCGCGTCGTCGGCGACCCAGTCCATCATGCCGAAGCGTCTTGGATCGGCGAAGCGGACGAACGTCCGGTTGCCCAGAACGAAGGTGACGTGCTCGTGGTTCGCGAGCGGGTGGGACGGTGGCGCGTCCGGCCCGTTCTCGTCGACGATCATCCGCCCCGACATGCCGAGATGGGCGAGCAGCACGCCGCCGTCGTCGAGGCCGATCGTCAGGTACTTCGCCCGCCGCCCTACCGCGGTCACGGTCCGGCCGGTCAGCCGTTCCTCGAAATCGGGGGGCAGCGGACGCCGCAGATCGCGGCGCGCCACGCGCACCCCGTCGATGCGCCGCCCCTCCATCGCGCGCGCGAGGCCGCGGCGGACGGTTTCGACCTCGGGAAGTTCGGGCATGCCGCAAACTAGCGCATTTTCCCGCGAAGTCGAACGGCCCCGCCGGATATAGAACCTCGTTGGCGGCGGCGCTCGCGTCGGATTATGGTCGCCGCGATGACGGAGAAACCCCGCACTTCCGGAACGGGCGAGGCGCTGTTCGGCTTCCGCAGGATCGGCGCGGAAGAGCACGCCCGGCGCGTGCGCGGCGTCTTCGCGTCGGTCGCGCCGCGCTACGACCTGATGAACGACCTGATGAGCGGCGGGCTCCACCGGCTGTGGAAGGCGCTGATGATCGACTGGCTCGATCCGCGCGCCGGCTGGACGGTGGTCGACATCGCGGGCGGCACGGGGGATGTCGCGCACGGGATCCTCCGCCGCGTCGAGGCCCGGGTCGTGGTTTGCGATCCCAGCCTAGAAATGCTGAACGTGGGCATCGACCGCGCGGTCGACAGTGGACGGCTCTCGGGCATCCGCTTCGTCGGCGGGCGCGCCGAGTCGCTGCCGTTTTCCTCGGCGGCGGTGGACGCGTGCACCGTCGCCTTCGGCCTCAGGAACGTCACCGACCGCGCGGCCGCGCTCGCCGAGGCGCGGCGGGTTCTCAAGCCCGGCGGTCGGATGCTGTGCCTCGAGTTCAGCCGGCCCGCCGCCGCCGCGCTGCGCCCGCTCTACGACGCCTATTCCTACCGGGTCCTGCCCCGCCTCGGCGCGGCCGTGGCCGGCGACGCCGACGCCTACCGGTATCTGGCCGACAGCATCCGCACCTTCCCCGACCAGGAAACCCTCGCCGACGAGTTCCGCGCCGCGGG
Organism: Defluviicoccus sp.; assembly: GCA_022826125.1. Classification (GTDB taxonomy): domain Bacteria; phylum Pseudomonadota; class Alphaproteobacteria; order MPNO01; family MPNO01; genus MPNO01. The sequence goes on along the minus strand of JAJDVM010000362.1, from coordinate 5,295 downwards.
TTTCGGCGCCGTGCGCTATCGCAACCTGAGCGCCGGCATCGCCGCCCTGCACTCCGCCTGGCGGACCTGAGAGATGTTCCACGGTCTCAGAAACCTCCGGCGCATATGGCGCATCGTGCGCACGCTCGCCCGTCACGATGCGCTTTCGGCGTTCGAGCCGGTCAAGGCGCACGCGGGACTCCGAATCGTAATCTGGCTCCTCGGAACGCCCCGGGTCCGGGGCGCGCGGTCGAGGCGTCCCGGCGAGAAGCTGTCGGCGGCGTTCCAGGAGCTGGGACCGGCCTTCGTGAAGCTGGGCCAGGCGCTCTCGGTGCGTTCCGATCTGGTCGGCGAGGAGTTGGCGTCCGATCTCGCCCAGTTGCAGGATCGCCTGCCCCCGTTCCCGAGCGACGAGGCGAGAAAGACCATCGAGGAGGAGCTCGATTGCCGCCTCGACGAGGTCTTCGCCGAATTCGACGACGAGGCCGTCGCCGCGGCCTCGATCGCCCAGGTGCACCGCGCCGTGACCGCCGAGGGCGAGGAGGTGGCGGTCAAGGTGCTGCGGCCCGGCATCGAGGCGGCATTCAACCGCGACCTCGACCTGATCCGATGGCTGGCGGGTATCGTCGCTCGCCTTCACGGCACCTTCGACCGGCTCAAGCCGGTGGAGGCGGTCGAAACCTTCGCGGAATCGGCGCGGATCGAGATGGATCTCCGCCTCGAAGCCGCGGCGGCGCAGGAGCTTCAGGCCAATTTCGAGGACATGGACGGGTTCGAGGTGCCGACGGTCGACTGGCGACGGACCGCACGGCGTGTCCTTACGTCGAGCTGGGTCGACGGCGTGCCGATCCACGACCGCGAACGGCTGGAGGCCGAAGGGCACGACCTCGCGGAGATCGTCGCCCTCATGGCCTCGGTGTTCTTCTTCCAGATCTTCCGCGACGGCTTCTTCCATGCCGACCTCCACCCGGGGAACCTGCTGGTCGACAGCAAGGGCCGGGTGCATGCGGTCGATTTCGGCATCATGGGGCGGGTCGACCGGCCGACGCGGCGCTACCTCGCGGACATGCTCTATTCTTTCCTCATCCGCGACTACAATCGGGTCGCCGAGATCCATGTCTCGGCGGGGCTCGTGCCGGCCGATCAGTCGGTCGACGGGTTCGCCCAGGCCGCGCGCGCGATCGCCGAGCCGATCCTGGGCCTGCCGCTCAACCAGATCTCTCTGGCGCGGCTGGTAGGCCAGCTCTTCCAGGTCACCAAACGCTTCCGGATGGAGGTGCAGCCCCAGCTCCTGCTCCTTCAGAAGACCATGCTGGTCGCCGAGGGGGTGGGGCGGCGGCTGCACCCCGAAACCAACATGTGGGAGCTCGCCCGTCCGCTGATCGAGGAGTGGATGATCGAGCAGATGGGACCGCAGGCGCGCGTCCGCGAAACGGTGGAGACGCTGTCGGACGCGCTGGCCCGCCTGCCCAAGGCGCTCGGCGATCTCGAACGGACGGTCGACGTGCTCGCCCAGAACCGCATCCAGCTCGACCCGGAAACGGTCGCCGCGCTCCGCTCCGAGATGGCGGGGCGCCGGGAGACGCGGGGGCTGTGGATCGCCATCCTGGCGCTCGCCGCCCTGGCGGCGGTGCTGGCCTGGACCCAGTCCGGCGGGTAGCCTGGATATCCCGCCGGCCGGTGCCGGAATGCCCGCGCCGTTCCCGACTTCACGGCCGCCGTCCCGGGACTGTTTCGGGGGTCCGGTGGGAACGTCGGACGGGTAAAGGAAGGGGCGCGGTGACTTTGAAGATCGGCCGTCGCGACGACGGAACGGCCCGCCCGTGATTCCGCGCATCAAGGCGGCGATCTGGGTCGATGCGGAAATCCGGCGCTGCCGGGTGAACGGAATCGACGCCTATCTGGTGCGCCGGGGCGACGAGCATGCCGGCGCGATCCTGATCAAGCACAACCGGTTCGAGGCGGGCTGCACCGTCTATACGCCGGTCACCCCGCCCGACGGCGGCCGGGCGTGGCGCCGGGGCACCGGCGACGACCCGGTTCCCGAGGCCGACGCCGACGCGTATATCGCCCGCCAGCGCGGCTACGATCCCGACCTCTGGGTGGTCGAGATCGAGGACCCGCGCGGCATCTGGGCGCTTGCCGAGCCGGTGCTGCCGTAGGGCATTGCCGTTCCGATCGATCCGCCGCCCGCCCCCTGACCGATTTCTTCCGATTGCTCCCCCGGGGCGGGTATTATGGCGGCGTTGTTCCGATCATGCGGACCGGGCCGGTGCTGGACGGCAAGCGCATACTGCTGATCGTCGCGGGCGGGATCGCCGCCTACAAGACGCTCGAACTGACCCGCCGCCTCGTCGAGCGCGGCGCCTCCGCGCGCTGCGTGCTGACCGAGGCCGGGGCCGAGTTCGTCACCCCGCTGTCGCTGTCGGCGTTGAGCGGCGACAGGGTCTACCGGGACCTGTTCTCGCTTACCGACGAGCACGAGATGGGGCACATCCGGCTCTCGCGCGAAGCCGACCTCGTCGTACTCGCGCCGGCGACGGCGGATATCCTCGCCAGGATGGCGTGCGGACTCGCGAACGATCTCGCGACCACGCTTCTTCTCGCGACCGACAAGGACGTCCTCGCCGCGCCCGCTATGAACGTCCGCATGTGGGAGCACGCCGCCACGCGTGCCAATATCGACCTCCTGCGGAAGCGCGGCATCCGCTTCGTCGGGCCGGACGAGGGGGAGATGGCCTGCGGCGAGTACGGTCCGGGCCGGATGGCCGAGCCCGCGGACATCCTGGACGCCATCGAGGCCTATTTCGCCGCGCGCGGACGGCTTGCGGGGCGCGCCGCTCTTGTGACCAGCGGTCCGACATATGAGGCGCTCGACCCGGTGCGCTTCCTCGGCAACCGGTCGTCCGGCAGGCAGGGTCACGCGATCGCCGCCGCGCTCGCGCGCGCCGGCGCGCGGACATGCCTGGTGACCGGCCCCACCCACGAGCCCGACCCGGCGGGGGTGGAGGTCGTCCGGGTCGAGTCCGCGCGCGAGATGCTGCACGCCTGCCGCGGCGCCCTGCCGTCGGACGTCGCGGTGTTCGCCGCGGCCGTTTCCGACTGGCGCCCGGCCCGCGAGGCTGAGCGCAAGATGAAAAAGTCCGGCGGCGCGCCCTCTTCGATCGAGCTGGTCGAGAACCCGGACGTGCTGGCCTCGGTCGCCGCCGCCGGCAACGCGCGGCCCGCGCTCGTCGTGGGCTTCGCCGCCGAGACTGAAGACCTCTTCGCCAATGCGCGGCGGAAGCTGGGCGCGAAGGGCTGCGACTGGATCCTCGCCAACGACGTCGCGCCTGGATCCGGGACGTTCGGCGGCGCCGACAACACGATCCGCCTGGTGAGCGCAGACGGGGTCGAGGACTGGCCCACCCTCTCCAAGGAGGCGGTCGCCGAAAGGCTGGCGTCCAGCATCGCCGACTGGTTCGACGCCCGCGCCGAGGCGGCCGAATGACCGAGGTCGCGGTCGCGGTGACCCGGCTTCCGGGAAACGACGACATCGCCTTGCCGCGCTACGAGACCGAGCAATCCGCCGGCCTCGACCTCGCCGCGGCACTGCCGGAGACGGTGGTGCTGGATCCGGGTGGGCGCGCAACGATCCCGACGGGGCTCGCGATCGCGCTCCCGCCCGGCTACGAGGCGCAGATCCGCCCGCGCTCGGGGCTCGCGGCGAGAAGCGGCGTCACCGTGCTGAACGCGCCCGGCACGGTCGACGCGGATTACCGGGGCGAGGTCAAGGTGGTGCTCGCCAATCTGGGCGACGTGCCATTCGAGGTCGAGCGCGGCATGCGGATCGCCCAGATGGTGGTGGCGCCGGTGACCCGGATTGCCTGGGACGAGATGGACGCGCTGCCGGGAAGCGCCCGCGGCGCCGGCGGGTTCGGTTCCACCGGCACCGGGCCGGCCGGCTGAGGGCCGGTGCCCCCCCAATGACGCTGACCGAACCCCAGCTCCAGCGCTACGCGAGGCACATCGTCCTCCCCGAGGTCGGCGGAATCGGCCAGGAGAAGCTGCTGCGCGCCCGCGTGCTGGTGGTCGGCGCGGGCGGGCTCGGCGCGCCTCTGCTCCTCTATCTCGCGGCGGCCGGGATCGGCACGATCGGAGTGGTCGACGACGACGCGGTCGACCTTTCCAACCTGCAGCGCCAGGTCATCCACGCCACCGACCGGATCGGCATGCCCAAGGTCGACAGCGCGGCCGCAGCGGTCGCGGCGGTCAACCCCGAGGTGAGTCTCGTCGCCCACCCCACGCGGCTCGATGCCGGCAATGTCGCCCGGCTGATCGCCGGCTACGACGTGATCGCCGACGGCAGCGATAATTTCGAGACCCGGTTCACCCTGAACGACGCCTGCCACGCGTCCGGCAAGATCCTCGTCGCCGCCGCCCTGTTGCGCTTCGAGGGACAGCTCGCGACCTTCAAATCGGGGCTCGACGGGACGCTTCCGTGCTATCGCTGCCTCTACCCGTCGCCGCCGCCGCCCGGCACCGTCCCTACCTGCGCCGAAGGCGGCGTGCTCGGCGCGCTCGCGGGCACGATGGGCTCGCTGCAGGCGACCGAGGTCCTCAAGGAGGCGATGGGGATCGGCGAAAGCCTCGCCGGCCACCTCCTGATCTATGACGCGCTGACCACGACGGTCCGCAAGATGGCGCTCAAGCGCAACCCGCGCTGCGCGACCTGCGGCGATGGCTAAGCTCGCGATAATCGTGCAGTCCGGCGCCTTCGACCGGGTCCATTACGCGCTGGTGCTGGCGAGCGCGGCGGCGGCGATCGACCGGGAGGTCACGCTGTTCTTCACCATGGAAGGCTGCCTCGCGCTGCGCCCGGCCGAGACCCTCGGCACCTGGACGGCGAACGACGAGGCGCTGCGCCGGAAGGGGCTCGCCACGTTCGAGGAGCTGCTCGTGGCGGCGGCTGAGTTGGGCGTGCGCTTCCTGGTCTGCGAACTCGGGCTCCGGGCCGTCGGGCTCGCGCTCGACGATCTGAGAGACGATCTCCGCATCCGCGAGGCCGGCGCGGTCACTTTCCTCAATGACTCCGGCCCCGACGCGCAGATGGTGTTCGTCTAGGGCGGCCACCCCGATCGCTCGGGCCGGCCCGAGCGTCTGCCCGGACGCATGAAATCGCCTTAACGCAAACTGTTTGAGGCGTGTGCGTTGTTCGGAGTTCCTTGCTGAGCAAGGTCTTCCGGACGGGTTGAGATTTTTCTTACCCCAGCGGCGTGGCTGATTTCCGCGGGGTCCGGCGCGACGAACGATCCGGATTGTCGATTTTCACCCCAT
>JAJDVM010000114.1 GCA_022826125.1 Defluviicoccus sp. | reverse complement strand
CCGCGCACCCAGTTGGAGGGCGGGCCGGCATGGAGCGGATGCCCGGTCGGGAAGGAGGCGGACGTCTTGAGATCGGTGACCACGCGCGCGCCCAGCATCTCGGCGAGGCGGACGCGGCGGTCCCAGCCGTCCCGGCTGCGCGACACCCGGCCGATCATCATCACCGGGCGCTCGGCGGCGATCAGCGTCTCCGCCGCCGCCGCCACCGCGTCGGCCGATGCGTGCGGCGTCTCGGGCGGCTCGAACCGGGCGGCGTCGGGGATCGTCACCTCGCCGTTCAGCCGGGTTTCCTGGAGACCGGCGTCGAGGCAGATATAGACCGGCCCGCGCGGCGGCGTCCTGGCCATGATCCCGCCGCGCAGCATGGTCTCGACGATCGCCTCGGCCGAACGCGGCTCGTCGTCCCACTTGACGAAGTTCCGCAGCATCATGCCCTGGTCCTTGGCGGTATGGATCCAGTCGATCCAAGGCCGCCGCAGGGGCGCGTCGACCGGTCCGGTCGCCCCCATCACGTAGACCGGCGCGCGGTCGCACCAGGCGTTGAACATCCCCATCAGCCCGTGCATCAGCCCGACATTGGAATGGACGATCGCGCCCATAGGCTCGTCGGTCACCTTGGCGTAGCCGTGCGCGATGGAGACCGCATGGTCCTCGTGCAGGCAGAGCAGCATCTGCGGGTCTTCGTTGCCGAGATAGTTGACGATGGAATCGTGGAACCCGCGATAGCTGGCGCCCGGGTTCAGCGAGACGTACTTGATCCCGAGCCGGCGCAGCATCTCGGCCGCGACGTCGCTGGTCCATTCCATCTGCCGGTTGCCGCCCAGCGCGGGGCGGTCGAAATTCTGCAGCATGTTCATCGCTCAGTACTCCGGTGACCTGAGGGTGAGAAAGGGAAAGGCGGACAGCACCGAGGGCTCGCGCACCGGCGGCGCCTCGTGCAGGAAGGTTTCGTCGAGCCGGTCCAGCCGGGTGAGGCCCATCAGCCCCATCGCGATCCGCATCTCGTCTTCCAGCAGCTCCAGCACGCGGACGATTCCCGCCATGCCGTCGGCGGCGAGCCCGAAGCCCTGCACCTTGCCGATGGCGACCGAATCGGCGCCGCGCGCGATCGCCTTGACGATGTCGGTTCCGCGCATGAAACCGCCGTCGACGACGATCTCCGCCCTGCCGGCGACCGCTTCGACCACTTCGGGAAGCACGTCGATCGTCGCCCTTCCATGGTCGAGCTGCCGCCCGCCGTGGTTGGAGACATAGACCGTATCCACCCCGTGCTCGACGCAGAGCGCGGCGTCCTCGGCGGTCGCGACGCCCTTGATCTGGAGCGGGATGTCGAAGGAGTCCTTGAACCACTTGACCAGATCCCAGTCGAGCTTCGCCTGGTACTCCATTCCTTCCCCGGCGGCGGAGCGCCGCGCGGTCGGCACATAGCGCTTGATCAGATCGCGTTCGCGCCGCGAATAGAGCGCCACGTCGACGGTGAGGCAAAACGCGGTGTATCCGGCGGAAATCGCGCGCCGCGCCACGTCGGCGACCGTGTCGCGGCCGCCGCGGACATAGAGCTGATACACCTTCGGGTGGCCGGTCCCCTCGGCGGTTTCCTCCATCCCGGGATGCGTGACCGAGCTCAGGTAGGAGACGGTCCCGAAGGATTCCGCCGCCCTGGCGACCGCCATCGAGCCGTCCGGGTGCAGAAGCTCGAGCGAGCCCATCGGCGCGAGCGACACCGGCAGGCGGGTCGAATGGCCGGCGATCGTGCCGGAGAGGTCGATGGCACTCACGTCGTTGAGCACGCGCGGCCGGAAGGCGATCGAATCGAGGCCCAGCCGGTTGCGGAGCAGCGAGGTCTCCGTCTCGGTGCCGCCGGTCAGATAGTCCCACGCGCCGTCCGAAAGGTTGCCGCGCGCGGCGGCCACGATCTCATGCAGTGTCGCGAAGTCAGCCACTCGTTCCCCCCGGGAGGTGTCACGCAGGGTCTATAGCATTTTTCGACCGGGCACGATCGCGGTCGGCCGTCGCCCGAAAGCCCCCTCACCCCGGCCCTCTTCCCGGCGGGGAGAGGGGGATTCAGGCGGCGCTGCTCCCGCCTTGCCCTAGCTCCCGGTCTCGCCGCCCTCGTCCACGCGGCGAACCTCGGTGTTCATCTCCACGTCCTTGCGCCGCCGCTGGGCGATGATGCGGCCGGTCTCGAAATAGTCGCTCTCGGTGGCGAGGCGCGCGGCACGGTCGAACTCGTCGGACCATTCGCCGAGGCTGTATCCGTGCCACGGCGTCTCCGGCTTGAGCGGCGGAAGGCCAAGCTCATCCCAGATTTCCCGGGCGTTCTCCATGAACTCCCGCTTGGGCAGCGAGATCGGCGGGAAGTCCTCCTTCAACGTCGCGTCGATCAAGACGCTCGCATCCTCGCCGTCGTTGCGGAGGCTGCGCGGGCCGTGGCCCTGGTCGCGGTGGCCAAGCACCTCGAGATCGAGGGCCGGGTTGGCGCGGTAGGCCATCGCCCAGAACAGCGCGTCGGCGTTGTCGGGGTCGATGTCGTCGTTGACCGCGATGACGTACTTGCCGGCCGCGCGGTGGAGCGAGGCCGCGCCGTAAAGCGCGCGCCATATCTCCGTTCTCGGCGTTTCGCGCTCGACCTGGACGACGATCACCTTCCTGATATTGGTCAGCGGCTCGTGCATCCCGACGCGGATCACCCCCTTGATGCCCAGGCGATCCCGGAGATGGGCGAGGAAAAGCGGCTCCATCCCGACCCGCTTGATCGTGCTCGATTCGGACGGCGTCACCTGGCTGATGATGGACGTGAGGACGGCATTCTTCCGCCGGGTGACGGCGGTCACGTCCATGAAGGCGTTGAACTCCTGCAAATTGACGTGGCCGTGGCTCTCGCCGAACGGGGCCTCGGGCTCCAGATATTCGGTGTCGATATAGCCTTCGACGACGATCTCCGCCTCGGCCGGGACGAGGAGGTCGACCGTCTTCGCCTTCACCACGTTCAGCGGGTGCCCGACGAGCCCGCCCGCGATGTCGAACTCGCAGACCGTCTCCGGCAGTTTCAGCGTCGAGGTGAAGGTGACGCAGGGCGGCGCGCCGAGGACCACCGCCGCCGGCATGCGCTCGCCCCGCTCGCGGTATTTCTGCCAGTGGATGTAGATGCCCGGTCTCAGCTCCAGAGACGGGTTCATGCCGAGACGCAAGGGCGCCTTCACCTGCCCCCGGTAGTTGCCCATGTTCTGGACGCCGGTGTCGGGATCGCGGGTGATGTATTGCGAGAGCGTGGTGTAGGGCGCGTTGTCCCAGCCCGGGGTGGAAATCGGAACCGGGACGCCGTCGAGCGCGTTGCCTTCGACCTTGAGCGCCTCGTCGGCGAAGACCAGCTCGTGGCACGGCGCGTCGGCGACCTCGCGCGGCGGAATCGGGTTGGCGATCGCCTCGGCCCAGCGTTCCTCGATCCGGTCGAGCTCGCAGCCGATGCCCCGGCGGTAGATTTCCCGGCTCGCCGCCAGCCCGCCGACGATCACCGGGATGTCGTAGCGCCGGCCCCGGGAATCGACCACGTTGGTGAACAGGAACGCCTTCCGCTCGTGCTCCGGGATGCCGCCGCGAAACTGCCAGCGGACCAGCGGATGCATCTCGGTGTCCTTGTTGATCTCCCGGTCGACGCGAATCAGGAGCCCCGCCTCGTCGAGCGTCGCAATGTGGTCGTGGAGGTCCGGGTAGCCGCGCGCGGGATCAGTCATCGTCCTCGATCCAGCGGACCGGCGTTTCGGGGTTTACCGCGCTTCTCCGGCGTTGCGCCGTCAAACGCCCGTTTTCCAGGTAGTCCCCGGCGACCGCGCGCCTGGCCGCCGCTTCCCAGGCTTCCTCCCAGTCGCCCAGCGAATAGCCGGCCCACGGGCTCTGCGGCTGGAGCGGCGGCAGGTCGAGACGCTCCCATATCTTCCGGGCGCGCTCCATGAATGCCTCCCTCGGCAGCGCGACAGGCGGCATGTCGCCCTTGAGGGTGGCGTCGATCAGCAGCGTCGAATCCTCGAAATCCGGGTCCTCGGTCTTGGGGCCGTGGCCGCGGTGGCGATGGTCGAGCACGGCCGAGTCCTCGCGCGGATTGGCGCGGTAGGCGATCGACCACCAGACGGCATCGGCGTTTTCCGGGTCGATGTCGTCGGACACCGCCACGACGTATTTCCCGCAGGCGGATTGCAGAGACGACGCGCCGTAGAGAGCGCGCCAGACCTCGGTCCTCGGCACGCCGCGCTCGAACTGGACGAAGATCACCCGGCGGATGTTGGTCAGCGGCTCGTGCATGACCACCCGCTTGACGCCCTTGATGCCGAGACGGTCGGTCAGGTGAGAGAGGAACAGGGGCTCGTAGGCCACCCGCTTGATGACGCTCGATTCGGACGGCGTCACCTGGCTGATGATCGACGGCAGGATGGCGCCCCGCCGGTGGGTGATCGCGCTCACCCGCATGATCATGTTGAAATCTTCCAGCGCGACATGGCCGTGGCTCTCGCCGAACGGCGCCTCGGGCTCGACGAACTCGGTATCGATCGACCCCTCGACGACGATCTCGGAGTCGGCGGGGACGGTGAGGTCGACCGTCCTGCACCGGACCACGTCGATCGGCGCGCCGACGATCCCGCCGGCCACCGCCACCTCGTCCAGCCCCATCTGCAATTTCTGCGGCGCGCAATAGGCGACGGCGGGCGGCGGTCCGAGCACGATCGCGCATGGCATCCTCTCGCCGCGTTCCCTGTATTGCAGCCAGTGCCGGTAGCCCTCCGCGCCGCCGGACCGGGTCGCCATCCGGACCGCGAGCCTGTCGGTCGCCTTCAGCCCCGCCCGGTAGGTCCCCATGTTCTGGACCCCGGTCTCGGGGTTCCGGGTGACGCAACCCGTGGCGGTGAGATAGGGGGCCGCGTCGAATCCAGGCGTCGAGATCGGGACGGGAAGCGCATCGAGCCCCCTCCCCTCGCCCAGCAGCGCGGCGCCCTCGATCGTCACCTCCTGGCAGGGCGCGTGCGCCACTTCCTCCGGCGGGACGGGATTCGCGATGGCCTCGTTCCACCGGTCGCCGATTTCCTCGACCGGAACCCCCATGCCGATGCCGTAGATCGCGGCGTTGGCGGCAAGCGCGCCGATCGCCACCGGCATGTCGTAGCCCCGGCCCTTCGCATCGGTGACGTCGGTGAAGAGGAAGGCCTTGCGCTGCTCCTCCTTCAACCCGCCGCGGAACTGCCAGCGGACCAGCGGATGCATCTCGGCATCCTTGTCGATCGGCTCTTCGACGCGGAACAGGAGGCCCGCCCGGTCGAGCGCGTCGAGATGGTCGCGGAAATCCGGATACGCGCGCTGCGCCTTCGACTCAAGGCGGGTGGCGGCCATCTACCACATGGCCGAGCCGCCATCGACGACGACGGTCTGGCCCGTCACGAAGTCGCTGTCGGCCGACGCGAGGTAGATGCAGGCGCCGACCAGATCCTCGGGTGTCTCGTCCTCCTTGATCGCGCGCGTCGCCCGGGTGCGCTCCGGCCCGCCGCCCATCCAGTTTGTGCGCTTGAGCACGTTCTCCGACATCGTCGAGCCGGGCGCGATGGCATTGACGCAGATATTGTCGTCGCCGAGCTCGCGGGCGAGCGAGCGCGTGATGCCGAGGACCGCGGCCTTGGACGCGTCGTAATGCAGGAAGAACGGCGAGCCCTTGAAAATGCGTCCGGTGCAGATCGAGATGATCTTGCCGTACTTCTTCTTCCGCATCTCGGGCGCGGCCGCCTTGCAGCAGAGCCAGACGCCCTTGGTGTTGACGGCGAGCACCTGGTCCCATTCCTCGACGGTGATCTCGTCGAAGGCCTTGCGCTCCACGCTGGTGAAGACGGCGGCGTTGTTGACGACGATGTCGAGCCCGCCGAACGCCTCCACGGTCCTGGCGACCATCGCCTTGCAGGAGGCTTCGTCCGCCACGTCGGTCGGGACGTCGATAGCTTCGGCGCCGGCCGATTTGAGCTCGTCGACGATCCCGGCTCCGGAATCGAGATCGGCGATGGCGATCTTCGCCCCTTCCGCCGCCATGGCCCGGGCGAAGGCCGCGCCGATTCCCTGCGCCGCGCCGGTGATTATCGCGACGCGTCCGTCAAGCCGTCCCATGTGAGCTCTCCCTCATCGCTTCCCGAACCGCTCGCCCCGGGGTTGCCCTCGTCGAGGGTGCGGACCTCGGTGTTCATCGAAACGTCGCCCCGGCGGCGCTGGGCGATGATCCGCCCGGTCTCCCAGTATTCGCTGCGGACGGCGCGGCGCGCCATCATCTCCAGATCCTCGTTCCACTCGCCGAGATCGTAGCCGAACCAGGGGCGCTCCGGCTTGAGCTTCGGCAGGCCGAGCTCGTTCCAGATCCCGGCCGCCGCCTCCATGTATTGCCGCTTCGGCAGCGACACCGGCGGGAAGGTCTCCTTCAGCGTCGCATCGACCAGCACCGCGCCGTCCTCGCTATCGATCAGGCTGCGCGGGCCGTGCCCCTCGTCCTTGTGCTTGAGAATCTCGACATCGCGGTGCGGCTTGGAGCGGTAGGACATCGCCCAGAACACCGCGTTGGTGTCGTCCGGGTCGATATCCTCGTTGACCGCGATGATCCATTTCCCCTCGGCGCGGCGCAGCGAGGCGACGCCGTAGAGCGCGCGCCAGATCTCGGTGCGCGGCGTCTCGCGGTCGACCACGACGACGATCAGCTTGTGCAGCGATGTGAGCGGCTCGTGGGTGGCGACGTGCTTCACCCCCTTGATGCCGAGATGGTCGCGCAGATGCTCGATCTGCGCCGCCTCGTAGGCCGGCCGCTTGATGGCGCTCGATTCGGACGGCGTCACCTGGCTCACCCAGGAGGTGATGACCGCGTCGCGGCGCCGCGTGATCGCGGTCACGTCCACGAAGCCGTTATATTCCTGCAGGTTGACGTGGCCGTGGCTCTCGCCGAACGGCGCCTCCGGTTCCAGGAGCTCGGTCGAGACGAACCCCTCGATCACCACCTCGGCCTCCGCCGGGACCAGGAGATCGACCGTCTTCGCCTTCACGACGTTGAGCGGCTTGCCGACCAGCCCGCCCGACACCCAGAGCTCGTCGAGCTTTTCCGGCATCTTCTGCACGGCGGTGAAGGAGACGACCGGCGGGCAGCCGAGAACGATGGCGCAGGGCATCGGCTCGCCGCGCTTCTTCCACTCCTCCCAGTGCATGTAGCCGCCCGTCCTGAGCTCGATCGAGGGGTTCATGCCAATCCGGTTGGGCGCCTTCAGCATCCCCCGGTAGTTGCCCATGTTCTGGACGCCGGTCTCCGGATCCTTGGTGATGAAATGGGACGAGGTGGTGTAGGGCGCGTTGTCCCAGCCGGGAGAGGAAATCGGCACCGGCAGGGCGTCGAGCCCGTTGCCGTTCAGCAGCTCGTTGTCCCGATAGACGATCTCGTGGCACGGCGCGTCGTCGAGGACGTTGGGCTCGATGGGGGCGTTCATCGCCCGGATCCAGTTCTCCTTGATCTCGGCGAGCGGGACGCCCATCCCCATCTCGTAGACCTGGCTGTTGGCGGCAAGACCGCAGACCAGGACCGGGATGTCGAACTCCCGCCCCTTGGAATCGGTGACGTTGGTAAACAGGAACGCCTTGCGGTCCTCGGCGTCGATCCCGCCGCGGAACTGCCAGCGCACCAGCGGGTGCATCTCGGTGTCCTTGTTGATCCGCCGGTCGACCTGGATCAGCAGGCCGGCTTCGCGCAGCGCCGCGATATGTTCGTGGAGATCGCGGTAGCCCCGCGCAGGCGTCGACATGGGCGATGGACTCCTTCCGCCGCGCCGGCCGGCGCGCGGGAAACCGTTGGGCCGGTGGCCAAGCGGTCGGCAATCTATGCCC
>JAJDVM010000299.1 GCA_022826125.1 Defluviicoccus sp. | reverse complement strand
CGGCCTCTTGTTCGGCCTGTTCTCGTTCGGCCTGTTCCTGCTGTCGCGCCGCCTCGGCTGCATCCGCCCGGGCCTGCTCGGCGTCGGCCCTGGCTCTCTCTGCGGCAATCAACCGCTCCGCTGCCGTCATCGGGAACTCGCCCCCGAGCAGGACGGTGGCGATGGTGCCCATCGTGGTGAAGCTGCCGTCTCCGTGCACGGCGATGTTGCAATTGGCCGAGTTGTCGCTGGTGCACCGCAAGCTGACGCCACCGACGGTGATCATCGAATCGGGCGCGTAGCCGTCGGCGGGAACCTCCACGTCTCCCAACGCCTCGAGAAAGGCATCGGACGCCCCGACAAGGTGGTAGGTGCCGGGTGGTACGATCTGGCCGTTCACCAGGCTGGCGAAGCTCAGGGGAGACCCGGCAGGATCCGGCATGCTGGTCGTCGTGTCGCCGCCTCCGCCTCCGCCGCCGCAGCCGGCAAGCACGAACGATCCGAGGATCAGGGCGGCTATGAGCTTGGTGTTCATCTCGGTTCTCCACACACCCGGAAAGAAAAGGGGCGGCGACCGGAGCCGCCGCCCTGAGCTATTCGGGTCGGCGAGAGGCTACTGCTTCTCGGCCGCGAAGCCGCCGACCATCCTGTGGGTCGAGCCGTGCACAGAGTAGAACGTTCCGGTCACGGTAGTCGGGACGGTGTTGCCGTCTCCGGCAGGTGGCGCCCCCGGCGTTTCGTCGTACATCTGGCCGCTCCAGGAACCGCCAGCCGCCGCCTTGTTGCCGTCGATCGACCAGACCGTGGTAGTACCCGTGATCGCGCCGTCGGTACCCCAGGCAGAACGGTTGAGCGACACGCTCCAGCCCGGATCGTCGGACCCGTCGTTCAGCCGGAAGTTGTCGATGGTCCCCTTCATGCCGTTGCTGTTGTCGGCTGCGAAGGCCCCGAATTTGGCGGTCAGCTCCGCGTCCGCCGTGAAGTGGCCGCCGTTGTTGCTGCCGTCGGCCGTGCGGTGGATGGCGAACTTGCCTGCGGCATGGCCCTCATAGGTGGCCGAGCCGGTCAGGGCGTCGCCGCCAGTCGTCGTAGTGGTGGCGCCGTCCACGTCGCCCACGATCCCGGCGAACGCGCTGGCCGAGGTCGGCTCGTCGTCGGCATCCTTTCTCACCCACCAACCGTAGTACAGGTAGTTGGCATCTGCCGGCGACGTCATCGCGCCCACGTCGGGCTTGAAGTGCCACGTTCCGGTCATCAAACTCGGGCCGGCCTTGCCGTCATTGGTCGAGGTGCAAGCATCGGTCCCCGTGCAGCGGAACTCGCCCGGCGCACCGTCGTAAGTGCCGCGAGCGGTGAATTGGTTGGTCCCCCGGGGATACGAGTGGGTTTGGATTCCGGAGTGGGTGAAGGCGTCGCCCCTGATGCGCCCGTAGGTGGCAGCGTCGAGGGTCAGAGCGTGGTAGCCCCTGTTCGCAGGGACCGTGGCCCCGGTGTCAATGGCATACGCCTCGGCGAACGGCCGCGACGGCCCGGCATGCGCGCCCCGATTGTTGTACACGACCGCCTCGTTGGTAATCTTCGAGGGGCCGCTGCCCTGGGTATGGGAATACATCGTCCCCGCCCAACTGCCCAGCGACCCGGCGGAATCGCCGGCCGCCAAGGTCACGGAGGGCGGGTCCGTGGCGTCGGGAAGCGCCCCCGCGCCCGCTGCGGCATCAATCGCGAGACCAGCCGGCGTCAGGCTAGTTGAGGCGATGTTGCCCAGCGCGTTCTGCGGGGTCACCGAAGCTTCCGGCGGCCCCAGCGCCGCGTGCAGCAGCCTGCCGACGGCCGCCATCTCCTTGGCCTTCGCCTCGGCTTCGGCCTCCGCATCGGCCTTGTCGCGGTCGGCGATCTGCTGGGTGAGATCGGCCACCTGTCCCTGCAGATCGGACACGCTGCCGCTCAGGTCGTCGATGTCGATCGGATCGAGCCCGAGCTCCGCCCGCAACGCGTTGATCTCCGCCTGAAGCGTGGCGATCTGCTCATCCGGCGTCGGGCCCGTCGGCTCCATCGTTGTCGGGGCATCGGCGGTATCGTCGCCGCCGCCGCCGCCACCGCAGGCCGCCAGACCCAAAGTGAGGGCCGCGACCGCCGCGACCGTCGTCAATTTTCTGTACATAGGCATCCTTCGGGGCTCTCCTCGTTTTGAATAGGCCTCGTCGACGGTCCCGGAGACACGGGCTCCGGGCCGTTCCGGAACGCGCGAACGGCGCCCGGAGTCGCGCTATCGCGACCCAAGCCCTTGTTTCGATTTGCTTATTTCAGTCGTTCGCGGACACGCCCGTCCCGGCGCCCCGGCGCATCGCCGATGACGTGGCGACCGAACCCGATTCCGCCGGTCGGTTCCGCGATGACGGAAATTCGCCGTGCGATGACGGAGGAAAACGCATCGATTTCCCCAATTCGGGCGACGCGCGGCCCGTCGAAAATGCATGAGCGGAAAAATACGGAATCGGGACAAGTCCGGCGCGTCGACCGAACGATGGAATCGCACGACACCTGGACGATCTGTTCGCGAACGGTCTGCGCGCTCGAAGCGCATGACCGGGACGTCATAGTCTGGGACAGCCAGCTGCCCGGGTTCGGGGTGCGCGCCTATCCGAGCGGACGAAAGGTCTATGTGGTGCAGGCCCGCTCGCGCGGCGCGCCCAGGCGCGTGACGCTGGGCGCCCACGGCGAGCTCACGCCCGAACGGGCGCGCAAGAGGGCGGCCGCGGTCATCGAACGACTCAAGGCGGGGCTGGATCCGGCCGCCGCGCCGGACGAAACCACGGTGGCCGATCTCGCCGAACGGTACATGCGCGTCCACGTCGCGGCGCACTGCAACGCCCACACCGCGGGCATCTACCGGGGCTCGCTCGACAACCACATCCTGCCCGCGCTCGGCGAGATGCCGATCGGCGCGGTGGAGCGGTCGCATGTCGCGACGCTCCACTACCGTCTGCGCGATACCCCCCGGGCGGCCAACCGCGCGCTGATGATCCTGTCAAAGATGTTCTCCCTGGCCACCGCATGGGGGCTGGCGCAGGAGAAGCCCAACCCCTGCCGTTCGGTGCGCAAGTACAAGGAAGGCAAGCGGGAGAGGTTCCTGACGCGCGAGGAATACCGGCGGTTGGGAGCGGCCCTGGCGGAAGCGGAAATCGACGGCTCCGCATGGCCTCCCGCCGTCTCGGCGCTCCGGCTTCTGATGCTGACGGGATGCCGGCTCAACGAGATCCTGACGCTTCGCTGGGACGACGTGGACCGGGCGGCGGGGGAGTTCCGGCTGCGCGACGGCAAGACCGGCGCGCGCATGGTGCCGCTGACGCCCACCGCCGCGGCGGTGCTCGAGGGGATCGCCCGCCCGCCCGGCAACCCGTGGGTCATCGCCGGCAAGACGCCGAGCCGCCGCTTGAGGTCGCTCAACGGCGACTGGTACCGGCTGCGGGCGCGCGCCGGCCTCGACGACGTGCGAATCCACGATCTGCGCCACTCGTTCGCCAGCCGGGCGCTGGCGGCGGGGGAAAGCCTGTCCATGATCGGCAGGCTGCTCGGCCATGCCGACATCCAGAGCACGGCGCGCTACGCCCATCTGGCTCGCGACGCGGAAAGGGACTCCGCCGCCAGGATCGGCGTCAGCATCGCCGCCGACATCGCGACGGGAACGGCCGCGCGGTCCCGCCGCGGGCCGGCGTGAGCGAGCCGCGGCTCCGACCCCACGGGGCACGGGCTTCCCGCGCCCCGGAGACCGAGGCCGCGGAACCGACATTGGCCGAAATCGCCGCTCGCTATCTGCGGGAGCATGCGGAGGTTCGTTGCAAGCCCTCGACGGCGGCGCAGTACCGTTCGGCGATCGAGAGGCACATCCTGCCGGCGCTCGGCGAGCTTCCCGTTTCGTCGGTCGGGCCCGCGCATGCGGCCGATCTGCAATACGGACTCGGGGACCGCCCCGCCACCGCCAATTTCGCGGTTTCCACCCTGTCCCGGCTGATCGACCAGGCGGCGGAATGGGGCCTGGTCCCCGAAGGCGCGAATCCATGCCGATTCGCGCGGAAATACAAGGTGCGGCGGCGGGAGCGGTTCCTGACCGAGGTGGAGTACCGCCGGCTGGGGCGGGCGCTGAACGGCCTGGAGTCGAATGGGCGGATATCGGTGCACGCGGCGGCGGCGATTCGCCTGGTGATGCTAACCGGCTGCCGGCGCAACGAAATCCTGGCGCTGCGCTGGGAAGACGTGCATCCGGACGCGGGGGAGCTGCGGCTTCGCGATTCGAAGACAGGCCCCCGGACGGTTCCGCTGTCGCCGGCGGCGGCAAACGTTCTCGCGGAGCTGCCGCGGGTTTCGGGCAACCCCTGGGTGTTCCCCGGAGGCAAGTCCGGCGCTCACCTTTCCGGTATCTTCGCCCCATGGTGCCTGGTCCGGTCCCGCGCCGGGCTGAACGACGTGCGGATCCACGATTTGCGCCACTCTTATGCCAGCCGGGCGCTCGCGCTCGGCGAAAGCCTGCCGATGATCGCCAAGCTGCTCGGGCACGCCCGCATACAGACGACCGCCCGCTACGCCCATCTGGCGCGCGACGCGGTGAAGGACGCCGCGGCCAGGGTCGCGGCCGAGATCGGGGAGGACATCCTTGCACGATCGGCGCGGCCGTGCGACGCCGATTCGCCGCCGGACGGCGACGCCGCCGCGGGCGCCTCGGTCAAGGCGTCGGCGGCCAGAATCGCCGCCGGTATCGGGGAGGACATTCTTCCGCGGGAGACGCCCCGTTCCGAGCCTGAATCGCCGAGAGGGAGCGCGCGTTCGCGGCTTTGAACGATGCGATAAAATGTGCTTCGATAACTGTAGACACCGCGCGATTCATCTTGGTACACTTGGCGCGCAGTCCATATTACGAGGCCTCAAAACGAGGCCTATTCATTATCGTTATATAACATTTTCGATATGTCGGTGCAATGCCGCCGCGCGCGCGGAATACGCATCGCGCTTTTCCGCATCGTCGCGGCAATGGAACATCATGCCGTTTCGGGTAAATGTCGTGCCGCGCGGGGGGCGGCGGTCCCTCCGTACGGCGCCGCCGCGCCCGTTCGGAGGGCTCTTTCGGCCGGGCAGGCCCCTACGGCGCGTCGTAGCCCGCCATTATCGCGTCCGCGATGCCTTCGTAGTCGTCCCACGGCGTGTGGCGGAAATTGTAGTCGCGGACGATGAAGCGCTGGCCGACATAGAACTTCTCGTACTGGTCGTGGCGCATCGCGAACTCCGAGCCCAGCATGTCCCAGGCGAGGTGGAACAGCTTCATGCGGTCGACCGCGGTCTCGTCCATCGTCGACCAGTAATCGTCGAAGGACCGCCGCAGCGCGGGGTCCTGCATCACGTCGATGCTGGCCGGCATCTGGAATACGCCGCCGCCCATCAGGGTGCGGACCTGGTCGCAGATTCTGCCGTAATTCTCGACCGCGTAGTTGATCGCCGCGTACATGTAGCGCGGGTTGACGTGGACGTAGCCGTTGCCGGTCTCGCCGAACGCCTGCAGCTGGCCGTCGACGATGGCGCCGTAGGCTGCCTCCATCGAGGCGAGCTCGCCGAGGACCTCGCGCACCGCCGGGATGTCGCGCGCCCCGTTCGACCGCGCGATCCTGGAGGCGAGCCCGATCAGCAGGCGGAGCTTGGCGGCGAAGCGCACGTTCGACTGGTGATTCGACATGTAATGCGCCGGCGTCTCGACATAGATGTCGCGCGAGAGCGCCGGGTTGTCGTGCACGAAGACGCGGTCCCACGGCACGCGCACGTCGTCGAACACGATCATCGAATCCGATTCGTCGAAGCGGTGGGCGAGAGGGTTGTGGAACTCGATCCCCTGCGCCGCGCCGAACGGCTTGCGCGCCCAGAGCGCGACGCCCGGCGCGTTCACCGGCACCGCGCAGGTCACCGACTCCTTCACCTGGCTCGGCGCGAGCGGGATGATGTTGCCGATCCAGAGCTCGTCGGCGAACACCGCCCCGGTCGCCAGCATCTTCATCCCGTTGAGAACGACGCCTTCGCTGTCCTCGTCCGTCACCCGAAGCGTCGGCGGGCTCCTGTCGGCGCTCTGGTAAAGCTCGGGCTTGCGCGCGCCCTGCGGCGGCAGGATGGCGTATGCGAGGTAGAGGTCGCGCGACCTGGCGTGCTCGTAATAGGCGTCGATCCGCTCCGAGAACCCGCCGCCGTCGCGGTCGAACACCGAGGATCCGATGGAGAGGCCGGCGAGCGAGGACGCCACATGGTCCGGCGAGCGCCCCAGGAGGCCGTGCGAGAAGGCCGCGATGGCGCGGTGCGCCGCGGTGCGGATCTCGAGGTCGCCGCGGTCGCGCGGCTTGAGGAAGTAAGCGGGGAACCGCTCGCCGTTCTCCTCGACCCAGAGCACGTCCCGCATGTCGTCCGCGCGCTTGAGGTCGTACATCGCGGCGTACATCCTGGCGGCGTTGGCGAAGGCCGGGTGGTCGGTGACGTCGTCCACCCGCTCCTTGCCGATATAGACCGCCCGCCCGTCGCGGATGCCCGCGAGATAGTCTTCGCCTGAGCGCAGCATGGGGGCCATGGTCCCGCCGGTTTCGACGGCAAGGATGCTCGCACCCGCCCGGCACGGACGCAACCGCGCCCGCGCCGTATAGAGGGACGCCGCCCGCAGTCTCCGCTAGGCCGCGATCCGGGCCCGGCGTATCATCCGCCCGGCGCGCCAGGCGCGAGGGCCCGTGGTGGAATTGGCAGACACAGCAGACTTAAAATCTGCTTCCCGGACGGGAGTGCCGGTTCGAGTCCGGCCGGGCCCACCATCCATCCGATCGCTTCAGTCGTCGATCACCGCGGTGAAGTCGCACTGGATGAACACGCCGTCGCGGCCCGAGGCGTCGGGTTGGGTATGGCGCGCCGGCCGCGCGTCCGGGTCGGGGAACATCCCGGTCCAGAGATCGTTGAGCGCGGCGCGGTCGGACGCGTCCTTGAGGTAGATGTTGACCTTGAGGATGTCGTCCGTCGTGCCGCCGGCGGCCTCGACGGTCTCGCGCATGAAGCGGAAGACCAGCGCGGCCTGCTCGGCGAGGCTCGGCGGGTATTCGCCGGTCTCCGGGTCGCGCCCGAGGATCACCCCCGACATCACCAGGTTGCCGATCCGGGACGCGTTGGGGATCGGGTTGGCGTGCCGGAAGCTGTCGATCTCGATGCTCTTGCGTCTTGCCATGCAGGGCGTTCCTCTACCTGTTCTCGAAGTATTTCGCGAAGTCGGGCAGCATCTCGAACCGTTCCACTTGCGGATCGAGATGGACCCAGGGCAGCGCGCTCCGGGTCCAGATATTCGCCTGGATCGGCACCCAGCCGGGGTCGTCGAGCGTGCCGACGAAGACCACCCTGACATGCGGACGCGCCGGCCCGCCGGCGAACACCGAGGTGCCGCAATCGCCGCAGAACCTGACGTCGATCTCGTTGCCGCTGTCGGCGACGCGCCGCCGCACCTTGGGCTCGCCCTCGTCGACGGCGAGCCCCCCGGCGGGCACCTGGATCGAGATGCCGAACGCCGCCCCGGTCCGCTTTTGGCACTCCGTGCAGTGGCAGGCGTATGAGACGAAAGGCTCCTCCGAGCAGGTATAGCGGACCGCGCCGCAGGCGCAGCCGCCGGAAAACGGAACCGGCATCGAACGTCTCCCCGTCGTGGCGGATCGGTCGGGCAGGATCATAGCCCCGTATCCGGGCGGCGTCGCCCACGGCGGCGCGCGGGTCTATGCGCCGGTCATCAGTTGCGACATCGCCTCGCCGTGGTACTCGGCGTTCCTGCGCCAGCTCTCGCCTGCTTTCCGCCGGCGTTCCTCTTGGTCCGCGGCGTAGCGGCTCGCGATCGCGCGGGCGCTCATGCCGATCAACAGTTCGCCGGTGAACCAGTTCCCGTGGCCCCTCCGCAGCTTCTTGAACCCGCCAACGATCCGGTCGACCTCCTTTTGGCTGAATTTCCCCGACGAGACGTGTTTCGCGAACAATTCGCGGACCGCGTGTTCGAAGTCGGCTTCCGGAATATCCTTTACGCGGAAACGAAAATGCCCGGCCTCCTGGGCATACGACCCATCCGCCTCCATGGCACGGTCGATCTTTTTCTGCCGGCCCAGCCGCGATCCTCCGACCTTCACTTCCACCGCCGCGGTGCGGGTGTAGGGGCGGAAAATCCTGAAGGCATCGACGACGAAGTTGCGCTTGACCTCCTCGATCAGGGCGTCGTAGCGACGCTTCACCGTCCGTCCGCCCATGTCGGCCCTCGTGGTGGTCTTGGACGCGTTTGTCGTTACCGTCTGGCCCGCGTCTTCGAGCAGGCGAACGCCATGACGTTCTCCGGCCCTGCCTATCACGCCCGGGAACAGGCCTCGCAACGTCTTCTTTTGCTCGTCGGTCAGCTTACGGAACGCTCTGCCAAGGGCTTTCTGAATCTGGACGCTCGGATACGGAACGTCGGCGTGCTTCTTCGCCCGGCGGAGGCTGTGCGCCGCCGCGGCTTCCCGGACCTTTGGCGTCGCGCGGACGAGCTTTCGAATGCCAAGCTTGACCAACCGAATGAGCGGCGCGCTGAAGGGGCCGCCCACCGCGCCCACCGTATTGAGCAAGCCCATCCCGCCATGCTCGAGGAAGGCGTCCCAGTCCTCCCGCCTGGCCGCCTCGATCGCTTTGCCCCAGCTTTCATAGGCGTCCCGCGCGGAGAGTATATTGCCGAGGCCAGGCGTTAAGTAGAGGATCGCCGTGCTCAGCTCCCCGCTGCTCAGGAAGCGGGACGGCCAGCCTTCCCCGTCGTCGGGCTCGGCTGACGGCTCGCGCGGTTCGGACTTCGCATCGGCCGTGTCCGGGTGCGTCACCTTGTCCGCCATGGCGAAAACCATCGGGCCGGGAACGACGCCGATCTCCCGGTCTTCGACCGGGTCGTGGACCGCCGCGAAATAGCCGCCATACTCACGCGGGAAGTCCACTTGGAGCCCTGTCTCACCGGTGAACCGGCTCACTTTCGCGGCGTCTTCCTGCGAGAGCTCGGCCAACACGGGCTCGGCGCCGTCCTCCGCCGGGTCGTCGAAGGAAAAGGCCTCCGCCTCCTCGTACGCGCGCCGGCGCACGTCGAGGTCCCATTGCGCGCGGGTGAATTCGGAGCGTTTGCGGTTGGAGTCGCGCCATGCGTCGGCCGGCGAGAGCCCGTCGGCGACGGTCGCGGCCTCCGCCATGCGCATCGCGATGTCGGGGTCGACGAAGAACCCTTCGGGCGGATCCGTTTCGTCGTCGAGGACGAATTGTCCGGTCTCGGGATCGAACGGGGGCCAGGTCGGGGGCGTTGGCGCAGGCCGCGCGGCGCGCGGCCCGTACATGGACGGGGCGGTCATATCGGTCTCCCTCGGGTTGGAAAATCGGGGCTCGAAACGTGAAACGCCGCTCGGCCCGGAGGCGGAGCGGCGTATTCTCGTCGAGGTTATCTTTTACAACCGGATTCGCGTCCCGTCAACCTATTGGAGGAATGTGCGCTGTGGCGTTTTTCGGGTTCAAGGTCGAGGTGCTGCGTGGCGAGAGAGTGTGTATCCCGGCGCATCCGGGCGTTTGGGGCGAGCAGCGCCGATGATTTTCACGCGGGAGTAGAATGGCGCGGGTGCAT
>JAJDVM010000162.1 GCA_022826125.1 Defluviicoccus sp. | reverse complement strand
CGAGGTCTTCGCCGAAGACAACACCCGTCATTACACCTACCGGGTCGAGGAGATCGTCGCCTATATCTCGCGATACATGACGCTGGAGCCCGGCGATCTCGTTTCGATGGGAACCGCGTTCCGGGCCGGCGGCAAGGCGCGGAAGCCGCTCCACGCCGCCAACTTCGCCCGGCTGGACGGCCCGTGCGACATCTCGATCTCCCGGCTGGGCACCCTCAGCAATCCGATCGAGCGCGACGCGACGGATCCGGGCGACTGGCGCCTGCCGGGACGGAGGTGAGGCAGCCGTGGAATCGCACCTCGTCTGCACGTCGCACTCGCCGATCCTCTATCTGCGCCCCGAGAAGCCGGACTACGAGGACGAGATATTCCGCACCCTCGCCGAGCGACGCGCGGCGGTCGAGGCGTTCGATCCCGGGATCGCGTTCGTGTTCGGGGCGGATCACTATGCGGGATTCCACCTGAACGCGATGCCGAGTTTCTGCGTCGGCCGGGGCGAGGCGGCGGCGGTGGACGATGTCGGCGGGTTTCCGGGCCCGCTCGACGTGGACCGAGCGGCCGCGCTCGGACTGTTGCAATATCTCCGGGCGGACGGTTTCGACCCGGCGCAGTCCCTCAAGATGACGGTCGATCACGGCTTTTCCCAGACCATGAAGAACGTCATGGGCGCGCTCGACGCCTTTCCCTGCGTGCCCGTGTTCATCGGCGCGATGGCGACGCCGTTCCTGCCGTTCCGCCGGTCGCGCGAGCTGGGCGCGGCGGTCGGGCGCTACGCGGCGACGCTGGGGAAGCGGGTGCTGTTCCTCGCCTCGGGCGGGCTCTCCCATCATCCCGCCCGCTACTACCCTCCGGTCGGCGAAGGCTCGCCCGAGGTGGCGGCGTGGCAGATGGAAGGCAGCGTCGGCGGCACCTTCACCGACGAGGAATGGTTCCGGAACCTGTTCGACATGCATGTCGAGGGGGCCCGGATGCTCGCCGACGGCAGGCGGACGCGGGAGCAGGTCCGTCTCAACCCCGGGACCGACCGTGCGTTCCTCGACATCCTCGTATCCGGCGACCTCGCCCCTCTCGACGATTGGGACGTGGGCGAGCTCTTCGAGACCGCCGGGATGGGCTTCGCCGAGGTGCACGGCTGGATCGCCGCGGCGGCCGCGCATCTCGCCTCCGGCGGCGGGCCGCCGGTCGTCGATTTCTATCTCGATACGCTGGAATACGCGATCGGCTACGGCATCGCGCGCGCGGACTGAATTCGGAGGATTAGGCCGAGGATGACCACCAGAGCCACCGGCACCGAGTGGTGCGCGATCCGGTCAGTCTTTCTCTCTGACCCGCACGCGAAAATCCGCAATCCCACCATCGGCGACATATCCCGAATTCCGGCCGAAATGGTCCGCGAGACAGTCGGAGCCTCGCTTACGCCAGCGATGTCCGAGTGTTTCCGCCCAACAACCGACGACATCGGCCGGCTCCTGCGTTCTCGGACGCTTCGCTCGAACGTGAAGGAAGGTCGCAGCCGGGCGCCTCACCCAGCAGAGCTGGTACGACGCGGCGGAAAGGCGTTCCGAAGCACGGGCGATCGCTCTATCGCCGCTGCTTGTACCGTGCGGGCACGCCAGACCGAAATCAACCCCGCCCGCTCTCGTGCGACAAGCCCCGCGAGACCGTTATCGCGGTTACCGCGAGCACCTATCCGGTGGAAATGGCTTCGCAATAGGTGGCATTCCACAGCTTGCAAGAAACAGCCCAAAAGGAAAGGGAGCTGACATGACGGATACCCCCAGGTTCGAGATGGGCCACATCGCCATCTGCGTCACCGACATCGACAGAATGGCGGACTTCTACAGCCGGGTGCTCGGCTTCAAGATCACCGATGGCGGGCTTCTCGGCGAGTACCGAATGGCGTTTCTTAGTCGTGACGCGGGCCACCACCACCAGATCGCCCTCATTACGGGCCGGCCGGCCCGATCCTACAACACGATCAACCACATCGCGTTCAAGGTGTCTTCGCTCGACGACCTCCGCGTCTACTACGACGCGCTGGCGGCGGAGGGAGTGGACGGTATCGACCCCACCAATCACGGGAACGCATGGTCGATCTATTTTCGCGATCCGGAAGGCAACCGGCTCGAAGTGTTCATGGACACGCCCTGGCAGGTCGAGCAGCCCCAGCGAGAAGCGCTCGACTTCTCGCTGTCCGACGACGAAATCCACGAGACCACCAAGGCAAGGTTCGGCGCTGGAGCCTCGTTCCGCCCGGTCGAGGAATGGCGGGCGGAGATCGCGCCGACCATCACCTGAACCGCGCGGTCGGAGCCGGGGGTACATTTCCGAAGTGCCCGGTCACGCAGCCGCATGCGAGCGGCACCCTCGTTTCGAACAATCTATCCATTCTCACGAAGCACCAAACCACCCGTCGCGTCGCCTACCGGCTCGCGTACGGTGGCTCGCGTACGGTGGAGTGCGGCACACAATTTCGGGAGGTATCTTGACCGACTGGCAGCGGTGGCCGCGGGATCCGTTGTCGACGATCTTCTTCCGGGTCAAGGGGCGCGATAGCATGAAGTAGTCTGCCCGCAAGCGGGCAACAGGAACTGAAGTCGAGCGGAGCCCTTTCATGGAAGAACTCATCGTCTTTGCGGGTGCGGTATGGTCAACGCAATAGTCAGTCTGGTGACTTTCTGGCTTGCCGAGCGGCGGCATGCCAGACGCGAGAGGCGCGCTGAGGAGAAGCGACGGACTGCCGTACTGTCCGGTATCGGACGCGAGTTGCAATGGAACCGCACGGTCACCAGGACGCTGGATGCCAGCAATGCTCATTACACGATGAGCAGGCTGATAACCGTCGCGTTTGGACGACACGGTTCGGAATTGGCAACGATCGCGCCAGACAGTGTTGCTTCCGTGTTCGAGCATTATTCGGCGGTCAGCACGGTAAGGGAGGGCATCCGGGTCATGGCAGGGCCGCCCGGTCGGGAGGCGGACGAAGCTCTGCGCCTGCAGTGGATCGAACTTTCGGAACGGGCCCGGGTGGAAATAAGCAACTCGGCGACGAAAGCCCTCAACAGCTTGGGACTTCCGCTGGAACCGCGGCCCAGCGTGGATAAGCTGGACATGCCAGCGTAGGCAGGGATGGCCGATGCCAGGAGGGCCTCGAGGCCCGAGTTCCCGGCGAGATTATCTCCAGCTGAGGAGTGGAATACGAGCATTGGCGGACAGTTAGCTCAAGGCCGATGTGTTCGAAATGGATAGCCTCGCTGTAGCCCCAACCAACTGACCCCCAACCTGCCGGCGGCATACGACGGAACGGTGGAGGCGTCGGCACCGTCATGGCGACGCAGTGATGGAAATCCGGCGGACCCGGTCAGCGTATCAGTCCGTATCTGGGAGCGAAGAGAAGGCTGGTGCATATTCGATGCGCGGTCCGCCGAAGCCATCCTCGGCGAGAGCCAGCCCCATGAGTGCCGGCCCGGCATATTGGCATGACATGCCGCGCACGGCCTCGCTGTTGAATCCGAAGCGCGGGTAATAGGATGGATCGCCCACCACGACGACTGCCTTCCAGCCGTCCTTCTTTGCCTGTTCGAGTCCGGCCTCGATCAACGCCGCTGCGATTCCCCGACGTCGCCGGTTCGCCGCGACGGAGACCGGCGCCAGGGCGAGTGTCGCCGCCGGCATGCGCAGCCGCGAGAACAGGGCCTGGCCGACGACACCTGCTTCCTCCATCGCGACCAGCGAGAAGGCGACATCGCCGTCTTCGTGCAGTTGCCGCATGAGGCGGAGTTCCGACGAGGTGGGGAAAGCGGCGAGCAGCAGCTCTTCGAGTCCCTCCCGGTCGACGGCGGTTTCAAGCCGGATGATGAACTCGGTCATCGTGATCCGTTCGCCCGCGCATTTGGGAGGACCGGCGACTACCATACCATCGCCCCCGAGCCGGGCGGCTGCGAATCGTCCGGCAGGAGGAGGTTGCTTGTTCCCGGAGCCAGTCGGTTTCCTGCGTCACCCACTTGTCGCGGTTTCCGTGCAATTCGCCATTGACGCGAGCGCAGATTATGCCGTTTGCCGGTGACCGTCCGGTCAGGCAATGGCATCGAGCAGAGCACGATGGTGGTGTGCGGCGATGAGACGGATGTCATGACCCGGCGGGTGCCTCTCACAATCTGTGGCAAACCGCTCCGCTGCCGAATGCGGACCCCGGTTGTGGCGCTGACAGCTGACACTCGATGATGGGGAGTGGGTGGCAGCCCTTCAGGAGGGATCGGGCCTGGCCAGGAAGGCGGCGGTCGCGACGAGGATGATCGCGGTCGCCACCAGCGAGGGGCCGAAGCTCCCCGTCGCATCGTATAGCGCGCCCGCGAAGAGGGGCCCGATCGCCTGGCCCGCCGCGAACGCCGCCGTCATCGCCGCGACATGGCGCACGGCGTCGGTAGAGTCCGCGATGCGGTGCGCTTCCCGGAGCCCGGCCATGGTGATGACCATGAAGGTCCCGCCGACACATAGCCCGGCGGCGACGATCGAGAGGATGTGGGGGAACATGACCGGCAACAGGAGTCCGAGAGCCATAACGATCTGGCCGACGCCCCATATCGCCCGGTTGGAGAAACGCCGGTGCAAGGCTGCCGAGGCCAGGGTGGACAGGAAAGCGGCGGCGCCGAATACCGGCCATCCCCAGCCGAAGACCCATGGCGAGGGCACGATCTCTCGCGCCATTGCCGGCAGATAGGTGCCGGGAACGATGTAGCCGAGCCCGGCGGCGCCGTAGGCGACGACGGCGCTCCAAGCAATCGGCGCCGGTTCTGCAACCCGCGCGCTGCGCGACAGTCGCGCAGCCGGTATCTCCGGGCCGAGTTTGACACCGATTGCGGCAGCGATGGCGAGCGCGAATGCGCCGAAGGTGAGCCAGGCGGTCTCGCTGGAGATGCCGCCGGCCATCATCGCGATACAGCCCAGACCGACGACCGCGATCCCGGCGCCGACGCCGGAAAACACCCATCCCTGCCGGTCCGCCCGTCCGGCCTCGGCAAGCGCGTTGACGCAATGGGTTCCGATCAGAACCAGGACCCAGGCGCTGGCGACGCCGGCGAACCAGCGGGCGGCCACCCAGAGCCAGAACTGCCCGGTAAGCCCCATCGCGAGAGTCGCAATGCCGATCGCGGCGAGCGACGCCGGCAGGAGCGCGCGCGGAGACAGAGGCACGCGGGCGGCGGTCAACGCACCCATCAGGTAGCCGACGAAGTGAAACGTGGCGAGCAGGCCGCCGCCCGGAATCGTAATCGCCCTGTCGGCCAGCATCATCGGAAGAAGCGGCGTGAACGCGAACCGGCCGATCCCGACCGCGAGCGCCAGCCCGGCCAGGCCGATGAGGGCGATGCGGAATGTCGGGGCGCGTTCTGTCATCTCGAACCGGCAACGTTGAAGTCGTTGCGGGCGACGATACGGCTTGCCGGATATCCTGAATAATGAATTAATAGAAACTTGTAGTTCGCTAATTGAGATAGATATGACGCCCATGGACCTCCGCGCGCTGGAAATCTTCCGCGCCGTCGCGCACGAAGGAAGCGTGTCCGGTGCGGCGCAGAAGCTGCACCGGGTGCAATCCAACGTCTCGACACGGGTCAAGCAGCTCGAAGGGCACCTCGGCAAAGCGCTGTTCGTGCGCCACAACCGCGGGCTATCGCTGACCCCGGACGGAGAGGTCCTGCTGGCCTACGCCGACCGGCTGCTTCAGCTCTCCACCGAGGCGTCCGAGGCGATGAAGAAGGGCGTTCCTCGGGGGGTGTTTCGGATCGGCACGATGGAAAGCACTGCGGCGGCGCGGCTGCCTGCGATCCTGTCGCGCTACCACGCGCTTCATCCGGAGGTCCGGATCGAGATCGAGACCGACGTGGCCCGCGGGCTGACCCGGCGTCTCCTGAACCACGACATCGAGATCGCGTTCGTCGCCGAACCCGTCTCTTTCGACAGGCTGCGGACCCGTGGCGTGTTCGAGGAAAGCCTGGTTCTGGTCGCGCCGAGATCGTTCCCCCCGATCGATCGGCCGGGCGAGATCAGCGGCAGGACGATCGTCGCCTTCGAAGCGGGCTGCGCCTACCGGCGCTATCTGGAGGACTGGATCCTGGAGGCCGGCATCGTGCCGGGGAACATCCTGTCGGTCGGCTCCTATCTCGCCATCCTCGCCTGCGTGGCGGCCGGCACCGGATACGCCGTGGTGCCGCAATCGGTGCTCGATACGGTCTCCCCGACGGGGGACATTCGATGCTATCCCCTGCCCGGCAGGCTGTCCCGCATCACGACCCTGGTGGCGTGGCGCGACGACTACCGCTCGGTCAATTTCGATGCCCTGCTCGATCTCCTGCCTGGGCGGGATCCCGACGATCAGCCCCCTGTCTGACTCCGCGAGAGGAAATGTCGATTCGATCGCTGGCCATCGCAGCGCCTCAACGCTTCAACGGCGACCACGCCGGGTCGGACGCGTCCCGCGGCGTGGCGATCTCGCGCTCGTTGTACCCGGTAAGGTCGATCGAATAGAGCTTCGGCCCCGGTTTCTTCTGCCCGGGCCGCGCCCGCGGCTGGCGGAAATAC
>JAJDVM010000101.1 GCA_022826125.1 Defluviicoccus sp. | reverse complement strand
GCGCGCAGGCATTCCGACAGCGAGAGCGCGGCGGCCTGCGAGGCCGAGTAGGTGCCGAGCGCCGGGTTGTTCACCCAGGCATAGGCCGACAGCACGTTCACCCACGCCGCCGCGCCGTGCGCCCCGTCGGCGCCGCGCGCGCGCATCACCGGCCCGAAATGGCCGGCGAGCCTGAGCAGCCCGTGATAGTGGATCTCCATCTCGTCATGGGCGGTGTTGAGGTCGCAGCGGCCGATCGCGCCCCCCATCCTCAGGTGATAGGCGTTGTTGACCATGATCTCGACCTTGTCGCCGATCGTGGCGGCGAGCTCCTCGACCGAATCGGTGTCGGTCACGTCGAGCGGGAAGAGCGTCGCGTTGCCGATCCCGCGCGCCGCCTCCAGGTGGGCGCTCTTCCGCCACGGCTGGGCGTGGCCGACATAGACCTGCCGCGCGCCGGCGTCGGCGAAGGCGCGGGCCAGCGCGAGGCCGAGCTCGGTCTTGCCGTCGACGATCAGGACGCGCCGGTCCCTCGGTTCGAATGCCATCTCGCGCAATTGCCGGTCGTCCTCCGGGTTGGGGGCTGGCGTCTCGGGGCTCGCCGTGACCACCGCGTTGCCGGCCCGGTCGATGCCGAGCGCGAGCCGGACCCGCCCGCCGGCGACGCAGTCCTCGGCGAGGTGGGCCACCATCGACGGCCCCGCGTCGGAAGCGACCACGCCGAGACGCCACGGCAGGCGGTCGCGGAAGAACAGGTCGTTGGAATGGGCGAGCGTCGTCTCCGCCAGCAATTCGCCGCCGCGCGCCGCGTCGCGCCATTCGAGCCGGTCGCCGAGGCAGCGCCCGCAGATCTGGCGCGGCGGGTACTGGACCGCCCCGCAATCGGCGCAGGTCTGGAGCGCGAACCGGCCGGCGGCGGCCATCGCCGTGAGCCCGTGCGCCTCGCGCGAGCGGTTGCCGGGCGGGCGCGTCGGCAGCCGGGTGCGCCGGGTCGGGTCCTTGCGGACCGGCGGCGGCAGCCTCGTCGTCATGCGCCGGCCCGCCCCAGGATCGCCGCCGAGGTGCAGAGGCCGCGGTCGTAGTTGATCATCCCGAAACAGGATACCAGCCCGTGGCGGGCGCGTTCGACCCGATGGCCGTGGGTCCGGCCGGTGAGCTGGCGGAGCGTCTCGACCAGGCCGATGAACCCGCCTCCGGCGCCCGCCTGCCCGGCCGAGAGCTGTCCGCCCGAGGTGTTGACCGGGAAGTCGCCGCCCGCCGTCAGGTCGCGCTCGCGCACGAAGGCGGGCGCCTCGCCCTTGGCGCAGAAGCCGAGATCCTCGATCTGCATGAAGCAGATCACCGGATAGTCGTCATAGGCCTGGAGGAGGTCGATGTCGCCGGGGCCGAGGCCGGCCCCGTCGTAGAGCTCGTCCGCGTCGACCGCCCAGCCGCCGCGGTACTGGATCGGGTCGTCGGGGAAGGCGTTGTGCCGCTCGATGGTCGAGAGGATCGAGGCGTAGGGGATTTCGAGCGCGCGCGCCCGGTCCTCCGTCATCACCAGGCACGCCTCGGCGCCGGCGCACGGCATCACGCAGTCGAACAGGCGGAGCGGCTCGGCGATCGGCCGCGCGCCCAGATACTGCTCCATGGTGAGCGGGCGCTTCATCATCGCGTGCGGCACGGGAAGCGCATTCTCCCGCTGGGCGATGCAGAGGCGGCCGAAATCCTCCCGCCTGGCGCCGTACTCCCGCATGTAGCGGTCGGTGAGGAAGGCGAAGCTCGCGTTGGGTCCGCCGGCGCCGTAGGGGTAGACCGCGTCGTTGGCGAACTGGCTGAAGGTCGCGATGGTGCGGCGGAACGAATCGACATGGTTGGTGTCGGCGCCGATCAGGGCGACGATCGCCGCGTCGCCCGCCTGCACCGCGCGCGCCGCCCGCCTGAGCGCGACCGCGCCCGACGCGCCGCCCATCGGGATGTGGTCGAGCCAGCGCGGCGAGGTGCCGAGATGCTGCATCAGCCCGACCGCCGAGTCCGGGTAGAGGTTGAAGCTGGAGACGCAGAACCCGTCGATGTCTTCCTTGTCGAGCCCGGCCGCCCCGATCAGCCCGGCCAGCGCGCGGCCGCAGAACCAGTGGGCGCTGCGGATCGAATAGCGCGTGTAAGCGACGGTCACCGGCGCCGCGACGACGATCCCGTCGTAGCCCCGGCGCGCCTCCGCCATGTCAGAGGCCCTTCGGATGGGTCATGAACTCCTCGATCACCTCCGGCGGCGGCTTCTCGAACTCGCCGGTGCGGCTCACCGAGAGCCCGGTCAGGCGCTTCAGCTTGACCGCCATCTCGGTCATCTTGACCAGGATCGGGATGCCGTTGATGACCGGCGCGCCGTCGACATTGTGGTTGAACAGCCTGGCGTAGAGCAGCATGGCGATCCCGCCGCCGGGGATCAGCACGTCGACGCCGCCGGCGACCAGCGGCTTCGCCTGCCGGTCGAAGCTCGCCACCGTCTCGTCGAACCGCTCCGGGTCGTCGAACCCGGCGAGGATGGCGCCGGGCTCGAAGCTCATCGCGTGCACGCCGGTCACCCGCTCGCGCAGCCCGTACTTGCCGATCTGATGGTGGAACCACGAGATGTAGCGCGGGTTGATGGTGACGATGCCGACCCGCTGGCCGAGCTGGCAGGCATGGAGCATCGAGGCCTCGCCGAGCGACAGCACCGGAATGTCGACCACCGCGCGCGCCTCGTAGAGCCCGGCATCCTGGAAATGGCCCATCGCGAAGGCGTCGTACCCCTCGCGCTCGGCAATCACGGCATTGCAGATCACCTCGCGCGCGCAGCGGAACTCGGACAGCGCGTGGGCGTAGGAATCGGGCGGCGTGATGCCCTTGATGTCGACCGCGGTGCCCTCGTCGACGATCTCCGCGAGATATTTCCGCAGATTTTCCCAGTAGCTTCCCGCCTGCTCCTCGTCGGTGTAGCTCTGATAGGCGATCCTGATAGGTTTCATTTCGGACTTCCTCTTCCGACCCCCAATTCAACTTATCGGACCGGCATTTTCGGCGTCCGCTAGCCGGAAATGTCGGGCCGGAGCGCGTCCCGGAACGATGCGACGCTTGTTCCTCGTTTCCCTACTGCCTAGAGTAACGTGTCGCGTGCTTTACGCGGACCGGCCGTCATTTCAAGCGCCGGCCGCGCCGCAAACTAACAGCGGAAGGTATGCGCGGAGTCCACTTATTGGAACTGGAGAACTGGAATGAGCCTCAAACGAATTGCCAGCGCCGCCGCGGTTGCCGCCGCGCTGGCGCTCACGGGCGGGGCGCCCGGCCTAGCGGCCACGCTCGACGACGTGAAGAAGGCCGGCACGCTCAAATGCGGCATCAATACCGGGCTGCCGGGCTTCGCCTATACCGACGACAAGGGCAAATGGACCGGCTTCGACGTCGCCTACTGCCGGGCGCTGGCTGCGGCCGTGCTGGGCGACGCGAGCAAGGTCACCTTCGTCAACCTGACCGGCAAGACCCGGTTCCCGGCCCTGGCGGCGGGCGAGATCGACGTGCTGTCGCGCAACACCACATGGACGCTCTCGCGCGACGTCGACCTCGGCTTCACCTTCATCGGCGTCAACTACTATGACGGCCAGGGCTTCATCGGCCGCAAGTCGCTCGGCGCGAAGAGCGCCAAGGAACTCGACGGCGCCTCGGTCTGCATCCAGACCGGCACCACGACCGAGCTCAACCTCGCGGACTTCTTCCGCGTCAACAAGATCAAGTACGAGCCGGTGCCGATCGAGACCAACGCCGAGGCGCGCGCGGCCTACGCCGCGGAGCGCTGCGACGTCTACACGACCGACGCCTCGGGCCTGGCGGCGACCCGGACCACCTTCCCGGATGCCGACAAGCACATGGTGTTCCCGGAGATCATCTCCAAGGAGCCGCTCGGGCCGCTGGTGCGCCAGGGCGACGACCAGTGGGCCGACATCGCGCGCTGGACGCTGAACGCGCTGATCACCGCCGAGGAGCTCGGCGTGACCCAGGCCAACGTGGCGAAGATGGCGGAAGGCACCGACAATCCGGAGATCAACCGGATGCTCGGCAAGGAAGGCTCGATGGGCAAGATGCTTGGCCTCGACGCCAACTGGGCGGCCCGCGCGATCGCCGCGGAAGGCAACTATGCCGAGATGTTCGAGCGCTATATCGGCGCCGATAGCCCGCTCGGCCTCGGGCGCGGCCTCAACGCCTTGTACAAGGACGGCGGCATCCTCTATTCGCCCCCGTTCCGGTAGAATCGACGATGCACCGCCCCGCGCACCGTACCGTGCGGGGCGGTGTCTCTTCCTGTACCCGATGAGAGCGGCGCCACCGTGACCCCAGGAGCGCCGGCGGGCGGCGGCGGGTTCGACATCGGCCGGGCGTGGACGGACGAGCGCCTCCGCGGCGTCATCTTCCAGATCGCGATGGTCCTCGGCCTGGCGGCGTTCGTCGCCTTCATCGTCGACAACACCATCACGAACTACGAGGACGCCGGCCTCTCCTTCGGCTTCGGCTTCCTGTTCGACACCGCCAATTTCGACATCAACCAGCGCCTGATCGAGTACGCGTCGACCTCGACCTACGGGCAGGCGTTCGTCGTCGGCGGGCTCAACACGATCCTGGTCGCGATTATGGGCATCATCGCGGCCACGTTCATCGGCTTCGTGACCGGCGTGCTCAGGCTGTCGAACAACTTCCTGATAAGCCGGATCGTCGGGGTCTGGGTCGAGTTCACGCGCAACGTCCCGGTCCTGCTGCAGATCATCTTCTGGTGGCTGATCATGGTGGCGCTGCCGAAGTGGCGCGAGAGCATCTCGATCGGGGACACGATTTTTCTCAACAACCGCGGCGCGCGCCTGCCTTCGCCCATCTGGGAGGACGGATCGGCGATCGTGCTGACGACGGTCCTGGTGGGCATCGCCGCGACCGTCGCGATCCGGCGCTGGGCGAAGAAGCGCCAGGACGCCACCGGGCGGATCTTCCCGGTCGGCTGGGCCGGGCTGGGTCTGATCCTGGGCCTTCCCGTAATCGCCTATTTCGCGCTCGGCCAGCCGGTCGAGTTCGACGTTCCGGTGAAGAAGCGCTTCAACCTGCAGGGCGGCATGAACATCACGCCGGAGCTGGTGGCGCTGTGGCTCGCGCTGTCGACCTACACCGGCGCCTTCATCTCCGAAATCGTCCGCGCCGGGATCCTCTCGGTCTCCAAGGGGCAGACGGAGGCGGCCAGCGCGCTCGGGCTCAAGCGCGGGCTGACCATGCGCGAGATCATCCTGCCGCAGGCGCTGCGCGTGATCGTCCCGCCGATGACCAGCCAGTATCTCAACCTGACCAAGAACTCCTCGCTCGCCGTCGCGATCGGCTACCAGGACATCGTCTCGGTCGGCGATACCATCCTCAACCAGAGCGGCCAGGCGATCGAGGTGATCGCCCTCTACATGGCCTTCTACCTGGTGCTGAGCCTGATCACGTCGGCGTTCATGAACTGGTACAATAGGCGCATCGCCCTGGTGGAAAGATGACGGGAGGCGCTTTCCATCGCAGCCGGGCGGAGATGGTGCCGGAGCGGCCGGCCCCGATCATCAGCGTCGGCGTCATCGGCTGGGTGCGGACCAACCTGTTCTCCAACTGGCTGAGCGTGATGCTTACGCTCGCCTCCCTCGCCCTGCTCGCGCTGATCGTCCCGCCGCTGATCGACTGGGCGTTTCTCGACGCCGACTACACCGGCTCCGTGGGCAAGGAATGCACCGCCGAGGGCGCGTGCTGGGCGTGGCTCGACCAGCGCATCGAGCAGTTCGTCTACGGCCTGTATCCGCCCGACGCCTACTGGCGCGTGAACCTGGCGCTCGTGCTGATGGTGCCGGCGCTCGCCTATCTGCTGATAAACAACATGCCATACGCGCGCTATGGGCGCTGGTACGCGGTCGCCTACCCCGCGATCGCCGCGTTCCTGCTGGTCGGCGGTCTCGGGCTGGAGGTCATCAGGACCGACCAGTTCGGCGGATTCATGCTCAACCTCGTCGCCGGTCTCACCGGGATCGTCCTTTCGCTTCCGGTCGGCATCCTGCTGGCGCTCGGCAGGCGATCCCGCATGCCGATCGTCCGCATGTTCTCGGTCGGATTCATCGAGTTTATCCGCGGCGTGCCCCTGATCACGCTGCTCTTCGTCGCGACCATCATCCTTCAGTTCTTCCTGCCGCCGGAAGTCTCGCTCAACCAGCTGGTTCGCGTGATGATCATGATCACGCTGTTCGCGTCGGCCTACATGGCGGAGGTGATTCGCGGCGGGCTCCAGGCAATCCCGCAGGGACAATTCGAGGCCGGCCAGGCGATGGGGCTGGGCTACTGGCAGTCGATGCGCCTGATCGTCCTGCCTCAGGCGCTGAAGATCTCCATCCCCGGCATCGTCAATACCTTCATCGGCCTGTTCAAGGACACCACGCTGGTCATCATCATCGGCCTGTTCGACATCCTCGGCCAGGCGCGCCTCCTCCAGACCAACCCGGACTGGCTGGGCAAGGTCGATTACGAGACCTTCCTGCTGGCGGCGCTGTTCTTCTTCGTGATCTGCTTCGGCATGTCGCGGTACTCGATCAATCTCGAGAAGCGGCTGGACACCACGCGGCGCTAGGGGAGGCATCATGGCGGAGGCGCAGACCGGACCGGGCGGCTCGGGGGAGCCGATCATTCGGATCGACGGCCTGAACAAGTGGTTCGGAACGTTCCATGTGCTGCGCGACATCGACCTCACGGTGGAGGAGCGCGAGCGCATCGTCATCTGCGGGCCGTCGGGCTCGGGCAAGTCGACGCTGATCCGATGCATCAACCGGCTGGAAGAGCATCAGGAAGGAAGGGTGGTGGTCGACGGCACCGAGCTCACCCACAACCTGAAGAACATCGACGCCATCCGCAGCGAGGTCGGCATGGTGTTCCAGCAGTTCAACCTGTTCCCCCATTTGACGGTGCTGGAGAACTGCACGCTCGCGCCGATCTGGGTGCGCAAGATGCCCAAGGCGGAAGCGACCGACATCGCCATGGAATATCTTACCCGGGTCAAGATTCCGGAACAGGCGGACAAGTATCCCGGCCAGCTCTCGGGCGGCCAGCAGCAGCGCGTGGCCATCGCCCGGTCGCTCTGCATGCGCCCCAAGATCATGCTGTTCGACGAGCCCACCTCGGCGCTGGATCCGGAGATGATCAAGGAGGTGCTCGACGTCATGGTCGATCTCGCGGGGACGGGCATGACGATGCTCGTCGTCACCCACGAGATGGGCTTCGCCCGCCAGGTGGCACACCGGGTGATCTTCATGGACGAGGGCCAGATCGTGGAGCAAAACGAACCGGAAGAGTTCTTCAACAACCCCCGGTCGGACCGCACCAAGCTCTTCCTCAGCCAGATCCTGTCTCATTGACCCGGGCGGGCGGTCGATTTGCCCGGTCGCGAACCGCTATGGCGTTGTCTTTTCAGAGATGTCCGCATGTCTTGACAGAGATGTTTACATAGCTTAATGGTCATATGCCGCGAGAAGGTTGAACGACCGATGCCCGATTCGCGTGTCTAGTGCATTTGAAAATTTACCGGAACTTGCGCGCAGCAGGGACGACCGCCGAGTGAGGCGGTACGCGCTCGCCGCCGTCGCCGGATGCTGCGCGATCGCGGTCGGCGCCGCGGCGGTCCTGTACCTGGATCCGTTCGCGTCCAGCGGTCCGGGCGTGGCGGAACGGGTCGAAAAAACCGAGGAAAGGTATTCCAGGCGCTTGATCGAGACATGGGAGCGCGCGGCGGAAGAATCCGTCGATCTTGCTCTGCTGGCGAGCCCGGGCGTTCAGGGCGCAAGCCGAACCCGCGAAGTGCGGGAGCTCGTCGTGGGGCGGGGCGACACGCTGATGCACCTCCTCCTGCGCGCGGGCGTCCCGAGGAATCAGGCGGCGGGGGCCATAGAGGCGATTCGCAAGGTATACGACCCGCGCCGGATCGTTCCGGGTCGGAAGCTGGTGGTGACATACCTCGCGGGCGATCCCGCGCTCGAGGACCGCAATATCGTGTTGCGGGAAATAAAGCTCGACACGGGGCCCGGCAAGGCGGTCGCGGTGGAGGGCAGGGCCGCCGGATTCCGGGCGCGCAGGGTCGAGACGCCGACCGAGCTCCGCCTCGTCCGCGCCAGCGGCAAGATCTCCAGCTCGCTCTATCACGCCACGAAGAAGGCGGCGATGCCTCCGGCGATCTTCGTGCAGCTGGTCAGGATCTACAGCTGGGATGTCGACTTCCAGCGGGAGATTCGGGAGGGGGACAGCTTCGACGCCGCCTGGGAGTCCCGCTACACCCCGGAAGGCGCCCTGGTCGACCATGGCAAAATGGTCTACGGCTCGCTGACCCTTAGCGGCAAGAGGCTCGAGCTCTATCGTTTCGAAAGCCGCCGCGGCACGGACTATTTCGACAAGAAGGGGGCGGGAGCGCGGAAACCCCTGCTGCGCACGCCGATCGACGGGGCGCGGCTGTCGTCCGGGTATGGAAAGAGGCGCCATCCCATCCTGGGCTATACCAAGATGCATCGCGGGGTCGATTTCGCGGCACGGCCGGGCACGCCGATCTTCGCCGCCGGAGACGGCCGCGTCGCCTATGCCGGGCGCAAGGGTACCTTCGGGATTTACATGCGCATTCGCCACAACGAGCGTTACCAGACGGCCTATGCCCACATGCGCGCGATCCGGCGGGGAGTCCGCCGCGGCACGCGCGTGACTCAGGGGCAGGTGATCGGCTATGTCGGCTCGACCGGACGGTCGACCGGGCCTCATCTCCATTACGAAATCCTGGTCAACGGGCACCAGGTCAACCCGATGCGGGTTGCCATGACGCCCCAGCTGCGGCTGAAGGGCGAGGACCTGGCGGCTTTCCACGTATTCCGGGGCTCGCTTGAACGGCGGCTCGCCCAAATCGGCACCAGCGGCTTCGTCAAGGTCAGCAGCCGCTGAAGCGCTTTCCGACCTGACCGCGCGGTCGCCTTCCCCCGGCCCCTCCCGCAAGCGGGAGGGGAGAAGGTAAGCGGGAGGAAGCGGCTAGAGAGTCCCCTGTCCCCAGCGGGGAGAGGGTCAGGGTGAGGGGGTCGCCCGGACGGCCGCCGGCCCCCGATCGTGCCCGGTCGAAAAATGTCTTAGCGGCCGGTGTCGCGGCTCCGTACATTCCATCCTCGCGACCCGTTCCGGAAACCTCCCGAGAGGAGCCGACATGATCCGTTCGCCGAACGACACCGTCGACGCAGCCGTCGCGGACGGCGTGTGCACGATCACCCTCACCCGGCCCGAATCCCTCAACGCGATCGAAGGCGACATGGCGGACGCGCTTCACGTCGTGACCGAGGCGGCGGCGGCGGACGAGGACGTCCGATGCGTCATAATCCGGGGCGCCGGAGACCATTTCATGGCCGGCGGCGACATCGCGGTTTTCCGGTCGTGGCTCGACGAGATGCCGGACGGGGAGGAAAGGCGGACCCGTTTCGAGGCCTTCGTTCACCGGGTGCACCCTTCGGTCCAGGCGATCCGGACGATGCCGAAACCGGCGATCGCCGCCGTGCACGGCGCGGTGGCGGGGTTCGGCATGAGCCTGATGTCCGCCTGCGACCTCGCGGTAGCGCATGAGAACGCTTTCTTCACCCTCGCCTATTGCCACATAGGGGTGAGCCCGGACGGGTCCTCGACCTATACCCTGCCGCGCACCGTCGGCATGAAGCGTAGCTTCGAGATGGCCTATCTCGGCGAGCGTTTCGGCGCCGAGGAAGCCAGGGCGATGGGGCTGATCAACCGCGTCGTGCCCGAGGACGGGTTCGACGATGCCGTCGACGGGCTCGCGAGATGCCTCGCGGCAGGCCCGACCCGGGCCTACGCCAACGCCAAGGCGCTTCTGAACGCCTCCCCCCACCGCTCCCTGGAGGACCAGCTCGCGGCCGAAGCGGCGGCGTTCGCCGACTGCGCCGCGGGCGAGGATTTCGGCGAAGGCATAGCCGCCTTCCTGGACAAGCGCACGCCGTCCTTCTCGGGCCGCTGACCGCCCGATTTCAGTGTCCCGCCGGCCGGTCTCGCCGCACCGGCCAGGGCTTGTCGGAGACCACGGCGGGCCGCACGCGCATTTCGTCCCCGATGTCGATCACCATCAGGTCGTAGCCGATCTCGACCCGTCCGTCATAGCCCTCCCTCACCTGCGCGAGCGCCGGGCCGATCACGTCGTCATTGTTGTACATGTGGTAGATCACACCGAGCCGGGGCCGGGTCTCGGCCAGCACCTCGCCGACCTCGCGCGGCGCGGTGTGGACCTGCTCGGCGATGATGCGGGCGAGCTCGATCGGCCGGCCGGCCTTGTCGGCATAGACCTCGACCGGCGGGAATGCCTCGTGGATCAGCAGGTCGACGCCGCGCGCCTGCTCGATCAGCGCGTCACATTTCTTGGTGTCCCCGGAAAAGACCATCGACCGTCCGGCATAGTCGATGCGGAGGCCGAACGTGTTGTGCGGCGGGGTATGCACGACCTCGAAGGCGGTGACGCGGATTCCGTCCTCTTCCCAGAGCACGCCTTCGCCGTAATCGACGGCTTCGATCTCCGAGCCCTGGAGCGTCTCGAACACGCGGCGGCGGGTCTCGATGTCCCATTCGTAGATGCCGCGCAGGTGGCCCACGATGTCCTCCGTCCCGGGCGGTCCCCAGACCCGCAGCGTCCGGCGCCGTCCGTAGGTCCAGCCGCCGATCCAGAACTGGTCGAGCCCGCCGATATGGTCGACGTGGTGATGGGTGAGGAACACCTTGTCGACCTCGTCGAAGGGGATTTCGAGCGAGGTGAAATTGGCCGGCGTCCCGGGACCCGCGTCGAGCAGCATCTTGTGCGAGCCTGCCTCGACGAACATGCCGGCCGCCGCTTGCCCCCGGCGAGGAAACGGGGTGCCGGTACCCAGCAGGGTGACCCGCATCGCACCCGGCTCCAGAGGTTCGCCGGGGTAGAAGACATGCTTGCTTTCCATCGGATTCCTCGCTGGGGTGGTGGGTTTGGCGCGCGGCAGCCGCGCCGGCCGGAAGCCGGTGCATCATAGGCCATCGACGCGCGGGATGTCGGGGATTCGCCGTTCCGGACCGGGGCGAAGTCTCCGCCCGGGGGTGGGTTACAGCCCGCGAGCCGGCTGTTAGTATGCGCCGTGGAATCAGGCCCTCGGTCGTTGGCTCACGTCCTGCCGAGCGTGCGAACGGGCCGAAAACGTGAAGGAAATCAACAGGGAGTGAGGAATCCGATGAAACCGACCTTTGGATCCTTTGCCGCGGCCGGGGTCGCGGCGATTACCGCGGCGGCGATCGCGCTGCCCGCCCAGGCGGCGACCGAGCTCAAGGTGACGACGGCGCTCGGGACGAAGCACGATCAATCGCAGGCCTTTCTGGAGACCTTCGTCAAGAAGATGGCGGAGGACGAGAGCGAGGTTAAGCTGAAATATCTCGGCGGGCCGGAGGTCACACCGCCCCGCAAGCAGGGCGCGGCCCTGAAGCGCGGCCTGGTCGACATCATCATGTCGCCGACCACCTATTACTCCGCCGCGCAGCCCGAAGCGAAGCTGACCGGGATCTCCAACGTTCCGCCGCAGGAATGGCGCAAGAACGGCGGCTACGACCTGTTCGCGGACGCCTGGGCCAAGCGGTCGAACGCGGTCATCCTGGGCTGGGGCAATTTCTACACGACCGAGCAGTTCTCGATCTGGCTCATCGACAAGCCCAAGCTCAGCAAGGAAACAGGGCTCGACATCAGAGGGCTGAAAATGCGCTCGACGGCCCTTTACACGGCGTTCTTCAAGGCGATGGGCGCGATTCCGAAAACCATCGATCCGGCCGAGGTTTACACCGCGCTCGAACGCGGCGCGGTCCAGGGCCTCGCCTGGCCGGAGGGCGGAGTCGCCTTCCGCGGCTGGCAGCGTTTCATCAAGTACCGGATTTTCCCGGGCTTCTTCCGCTCGACCACCATGGCGACGATGAACAAGAAGAAGTTCGACAGCCTGTCGAAGAAGGCCCAGGCGCAAATCCTCGCCGCCGGTCTGCACTACGAGAACGCCTCCGGCCAGCTTCTCAAGAAGAAGGCGAAGATCGACAACGAGAAGCTCAAGAAGGCGGGCGTGCAGGACTACCACCTCCCGCCCGAATACGCGAAGATCTACATCAAGACGATCCTGGACGCGAAGTGGAAGGAAGCCGCCGAACAGAAATACACGGCTTCGTTCGAGGAGCTGAAGTCCACGCTGCTCAAGCAGCCGGGAAGCTGATCCGGCCCAACCTGTCCGGCGGAAACGCCGAACCCGAGACGCCGCCCTCCGGGCGGCGTCTTTTTTTCGGGAAGATGCGTTCCGGTTGGGGTCTCGGACGCGGCCGAGGCCCACCCCTACTCCGCCGGCGCGAGAACCTCGTTGCGGGACGGGATTTCGACCACCCGGTCGGCGGGATCGCGGGCGACGCCGGGCGGGTCCTCGCCGCGTTCCATCGTCTCGATCGCCTCGCGCAGGCGCCGGCGGAACATCACGACGCCCCGGTCGGACGTCCCCAGATGTTCCAGCCCATGGCGGGCGATCGCCCGCTGGCTCACCTGCGCCTCCCAGTCGTCCGGCGCGCGCTGCCGGTCCTCGTAGTCGCGGACGATCGCCTCGTGCGGCGGCTGGAAGATCTTCTTGTCGGGATCGATCCGCTCGACGTGGAAGCCGACGGTGTTCTCGTTGTCGACCGGCACCCACCACCCGACCATGCGCGCCCGTTCGGTCTCCTCCGGGTCGGTGCCGGTCACCTCGGGCGGCGGCACCGACCGGGCCGTCGGCACGAAGATGGTCGAGATCCGCGTCAACTGGTGGCCGTTGTCGAGATCGCTGGTGCGGATATAGGACACGTGGCGGTCGGAATTCACGTAGTCGTAGCGCGGCGGCACCGCCATCACCTCGGAGAACTCGAACAGCCCCGGGTTCCAGCCGTGCAGGATGTTGGTGTGGACCGGGTCGACGGCGTTCTCCTGGAGCTGCAGCCAGTTGCACGCCGCGACCTCACCCCGGCTGTAGTTGCGGTAGGCGAGATATTCCGCGCCCTCGTCCTCGAGGATGTCGTAGCGCGGCAAAAGCGGCTTCTTCTCCAGCGGCCCCATATAGGCGAACACCAGCCCCATATATTCCTCGGCCGGGTACCAGGGCTGGCGGATTTCGTCCTTGTAACGGCTGTGGGCGGGCTCGCCGGGCTGGTC
This sequence comes from Defluviicoccus sp., assembly GCA_022826125.1. Taxonomy (GTDB): domain Bacteria; phylum Pseudomonadota; class Alphaproteobacteria; order MPNO01; family MPNO01; genus MPNO01. The sequence continues at coordinate 19,312 of JAJDVM010000101.1, read as the reverse complement.
GAGGCAGCGGCCCTCATGGTCGTAGAGCCAGCCGTGGTAGCAGCAGCGGATGCCGTTCTCCTCGATGCGGCCGTATTCGAGCGAGGTGCCGCGATGCGCGCAATGCGCGCCCAGCACGCCGACGCGCCCCGACCTGTCGCGGTAGGCGACCAGCTCCTCGTCCAGGACTCTGAGGAATTTGGGAAGTTCGTCGAGCTCGGAAGACAGGCAGACCGGATGCCAGTAGCGCCGCATCAGCTCGCCCATCGGCGTGCCGAAGGTCACATGGGTCAGCCTCGGGTCCTCTTCGGGAACGATCGCGTTGCGGCCGTAGCCGGACCCGTCGGAAACGCTCATCCGCCTCTCCCCCCCGCCTTCTCTCACATCAGGCTGGGCAGCCAGAGCGCGACGCCCGGGAAGGCGACCAGAATCAGGATCAGGATCGTGTCGCACACCAGGAACGGGAAAGCGGCTCCGGCGACCTGCAGGATGGTCGTGCCTTTCGGCGCGACCCCCAGCATGACGTAGAGCAATAATCCGAATGGCGGGGTGGTCCCCGCCATCTCGATCGTTATGAGGACGAACAGCCCGTACCAGATCAGGTCGAACCCAAGCGCATGAGCAAGCGGAAAGAAGATCGGCACGGTGATGAGCATCATCGACGTGGCGTCCATGAACATGCCGAGCAGGATCAGCACGACGAACATCATCAGCAGGATGATCAGCCGGTGCAGCTCGTAGCTCGTCACCCACTCGATCAGCCCCTTGCTCGCCCCGGAGAAGGCAAGCATCTGACTGAACACGGTCGAGTTCATCAGGATCAGGAAGACCATGGCGGCGACCCGGACGGTCGCCTCGACGGCGGTCTTCATGGACTCGTATGAGAGAGAGCGGAACAGGGCAGCCAGGATCATTACGCCCAGCACGCCGCAGGCCGCCGCCTCGGTCGGCGTGGCGATGCCGAGGATGATGAAGCCGACCACCATGAAGACGACCAGCCCCATCGGCAGGATGTTGGTCGACACCATCCTGATCCTGGTGCCGATGCTCATATAGGGCACGTCGTAGGCCGGCGCCGAGCCGGGGTTGCGGACGAGCTGGAGGGTGATCATCGCCGCGTAGAGCCCGGCCAGCAGGAAGCCGGGCAGGAAGCCCGCGACCAGCAGCCTGCCTACGTCGATCTCGGCGATGGCGGCAAGCAGCACGCCGAGCGCCGAAGGCGGAATGATCATCGCGAGCCCGCCGGTGCCGAGGATCGGCCCCATCGACATCTTCTTGCTGTAGCCGCGCCGGTTCATCTCCGGCACCATCAGCGAGCCCAGCATCGCCGTGTTGGCCATCGACGATCCGGTCAGCGTCGAGAAGATCGAGCCGCCGGCGACGGTGAGGTAGCAGAGCCGTCCGGGCAGCCGCCCGAAGATCGCGTCCAGCCCGTCGAACACCTTGATGGCGAGCCCGGTGTGGAAGAACAGCGAGCCCATCATGATGAACATCGGCACCGGGCCGAGGATGAACCGGGTGATCAGCTGGGTCGAGTTGTCGGCCACCTGGATCAGCCCCGAAATGTCGGCGAAGATCGCAATGGCGATGAAATTGGTGGCGATAAACGCGAACGCGACCGGGACTCCGAGCGCCATGAAGGAAATCACCATGCCCAGCAGCAGGGCGAAGGCCCAGTACCATTCCATGGCCTACACCCCTTCCCTCACATCCGTCCGGCTGCCGTACATGTCGTCCACCCCGACCAGGAAGCGGAAGAACTCGAGCGCCATCAGTCCGAACCCGAAGGGCATCGGAAAGTAGAGCGTCCAGAGAGGGAAGTCGGCGCCGCGGTCGTCGAGTTCCTGGAAAACGAACGCCTCGTACCAGAGCTCCACAGAGTAGTAGACGAAGGCGAGGCAACCGACGATCGCCACGAGATAGGCGAACTTGGCCGTCACCAGCTTGATCGGCGGGGGCAGGAGCTGGGTGAGGGCATCGACGAAGACATGGCCCTTGATGCGCACGAGCCAGGGCGCGGCCAGCATGGTGAACCACAGCAGCCCGTACTCCACCAGCCCGTGGGTGCGGTCCCAGGGGAGCACGGGCAGGCCCCACCCGGCGAGGATGGTCAGCCCGACATCGGCGACGATGACCACGAAGACCGCAAAGATGATCAGGCCCGAACCGGCCTTGAATGCGTTCAACACCCACAGATGCGCTTTGGCGATGGTCTCCACAAGCCCCCCTCTCGTCCCCTCCGCCACCAAGACCGGTCACGGGGGTTGCGCGCTTGGGCCACTTTACCCGCCCGGACCGGGCGGTCCAACCGAGGGCGGCCGAATACCGCGGAGGACGCTTGTCAGCGTTCCGGCTCCGTGGCAGCTTCGCGACGGGCCCGTAGTTCAGCTGGTTAGAACGCGCCGCTCATAACGGCGTTGTCGCAGGTTCAAGTCCTGCCGGGCCCACCAACACCGCCCCTATCCGGAACCGCGCAGGCTTTCGAGCCGTTCGCTCAGGCGGCGCAGCGGTGCGCGGTCGCGAATCATCCGGAGCGGCACCGAGAAATGACCGCGCCGCCAGATGAAGCGGTTCTCCGGCGGAACCCGCCATTCGTCGATCAGCGCCCTGCCGGTCGCGTAGGGCGTGACCGTGTCGCGGCTGCCGAGCACGGTGACGATGTTCTCGGGAGCCATCGCGGGCGGACCGCCCCGGGGATCGAGCAGGGGCAGCCAGCGCAGCGCCTGTTCCGCGGTCCAGCCGCCAGCGTCGATCGCCTCCGCGACGCCCCAGAGCTCCGCCATGCTGCCGCGGGTCGCCGCGTCCTCGGGATGCCCGCAATGGGTGATCAGGAACAGCGCGTCGGGCTGCAGCGGGACCGGCCAGGCGGAGGCCTTGACCGCAAGGAGTTGGGCCAGCAGCGCGCCCAGGCTGCTTCCGCCGACCGCGACCGGGCCGCGGCTGGTGCGCCGGCTCCAGTCGATCAGCACCGGCCATTCGAGCAATTGGGCGGAAAACGTGTCGAGCGCGCCGCGCGGCGCCCGGGCGATGAACATCTCCCCGCCATAGCGGCCGTCCGGCACCCGCCTCCCGTGCCACGGCGCCTCCGGCCGGATCACGCGAATTCCCATCCGGCACAGCGCGAAGACCTCGTCCGCCAGCCCGTGCCAGTGGTCGAACTCGACGCAGATGCCGTGGCCGAACACCAGGGAGGGCGGATCGGCGACGCCGACCGGCTCGTAGACCCTGGCGAACACGTCGTCGTTCATGCGCGCGCTGGGAGAGCGGAACCGCAGCCAGTATTCCTCGCCCGCGGGCCCTGGCACGCGCTGGGACTCGAAAACCTCCGGGAACGGATCGGGCGGCGCGAAAGCGGCCTGGGGATCGGCCAGCAAGGGTCCGTAATCGGCCTCGACCTCGTCGGCGCCGGGCACGTCCCATCGAACCGGGGGAACCGGCCGCCGCCGCCGCAGGTAGGAAAAATGCCGCCGGGTCGCGTTATAGGAATTCCTCCGGTCGCGCCGCGCCGCCTCGATCGCGACCAGACGGTAGAGCTCGGTCCCCTCCTCGCCGAAGAACACCTGGCGCCAGCGCCCCTCGGTCGCGTTCACCGCCTCGCGGGCGGTCTCGAACCGGTCGAGCGTCTTGCGCAGGCGTGCGCCGATCCCAGGGATCGGCTCCATCGGCACCTCGTCGTAGAACCGCGGGATCGAGCCGTTGGCGGCGCGCGCCGCCGCCCACAGGCGCGACAAGGGGAAGAACCAGCGCCCCAGAAGCCACAGCGCGGCATGGTCGAACCACGGCCTCGCCACCGCGGCGCCGACGGGCGAGCGCAACCATCTTTCGGCGAAATCCTCGGCGACGAGACGCGGCTCGGAACTCTCGGAATACGCGGAACCGGTCGTCAAGACGCGGCTTTCACGTCTGGCAGCAGGTGAATCACGGGCTTGACGTAGAAATCGAGCAACTTGCGTTCTTCCGGGTTGACCCTGTACCGGCCCGGCGGGTCTTCCAGCAGAATCCGCCGTTTGAGCAGGATCTGCAACCCGTCGCTGACGGCGAGACTCTCCTCGCCGAAGGGAACGTACACATGCGCGCCGGCGCGCTCGAACGCGCCGATAAGCTGATGCGCGCGGGCCTTCAGGTCGAGCTCGCTCAGACCCTCGTCCGGGTTTTCCGCGACCGCGGTGGCGATCAGCGACACCGGCAGGACCGGGATCAGCTCGGCGACCTCTCCCATCAACCGGGTCACCAGCTTCATGGAAACGCCGTAGCGGGTTTCGCGGTCGAGACCGTCGAGCTCGACCTCGTTCTCCGCGAGCCAGGCCTTGAGCGAGAGCGGCGCCCCGAAATTGGCGCAGGCGCGGCCGAACCTCTGGCGCCGCCCGTACAGCAGCTCGATCGAGGTGCGAACGAAAAACGCGACGGTCGATCTCAGGATGAAGGTGGTGCCGCGCTGGCTTATCAGCGCCTCGTCGCCGTGCAGCAGCAGGGTGCGATCCTCGGCGATCCGCTCGTAGTTCAGCCCGATCGGGATGAACACGATGTCGGTGGAGGTTTCGGGATCGAAGCCGCGCATCATGTAGTCGATCAGCCCTGCCCTCGGTGGCCGCAGCCCGCCGTCCTGGGACAGCCCGCCCTCGGGAAAGATCGCCTGGGGCACGCGCCCGTCGACCGCGAGCTGCACGTAACGCTCGACCACGCGCCGATAGAGCGGGTTCCGCGAGTTCCGCCGGACGAAATAGGCGCCCATCGCGCGCAGGAGGTTCGCCACGGGCCAGAACAGAGTCCACTCGCCCGCCGCATAGGAAAGCGCGGCGCGGCGCGAGGCGAGGTAGGTCACCAGAAGGTAGTCGAAATTGCTCCGGTGGTTCATCACCAGGACGAGGCAAGCGTTCCTGTCGACCATGTCCAGGGTCCGCAGGTCGGCGTAACCCAGCCGCACGCGATAAAAGAACCGTATGAAGCGGCGGGCTATCCGGTAGCCGAGGCGGAAATAGAAATACGCGTTGAAACCGGGAACGATTTCCTCGGCGTAACCCCGCACCTCCTCGACGACGGTCTGCTGCGGAACGTCGCGCTCGGCGGCGGTATCGGCGGCCGCCTGGAGCACCTTGTCGTCGTAAATCAGCCGGTCGATCAGCCGGTCGCGCTTGGTCAGCAGGAACGGCGGCAGTTCGATATTGAGCCTGGAATTGACGTCCTCGATGACCCGATACACGCGGCGCCTGAGGACCCAGCGCGTGCCCGGCATCAGGAAGTGGGCGAACAGCGAGAGGGCCGCCAGCAAGCCGACCAGCACGACCAGCCACAAGGGCAGAGCCACGAGTTCGCCCAAACTGGGCCTCCCCGACCCGATCGATCTGTGCGCTCGGACCGCCCCGCGGTTCTTTCCGGGCCATAGGGGCGGTGCGACGGCGGGTGTTCGTTTGCCCCGCAGGCCCTTATATTACCACAGCGTTTTCGGCCCCATCGGGATGGCAATCCGTTGAAGAAATACGCAGTTCCCATCGCCATAGGCGTGGCGGTCGTCGCCCTAGCGGCCCTTCTTGCGCTGCTCGATGACGGCGACGTTCAGGACGCCGGCAAGGACCCGTCCGGCGCCACCGCCGTAGTTCCGGTTCCGCCAACGGCGCAGCGGACCGAGGACGAAACCTCGACCGTTCCGCCCGCGGGGCCGAAGGAAACGCAGGTCTCGACCCCGCCGAAGGCCACCGAAAGCGCAACGTCCGAGGAGACCGACAAGGAGCCCGAAAAGACACCCAGCATCGAGGTCGTGCGCGTCAGCCCGTCGGGCGATACGGTGGTTGCCGGGAGCGCGGAGCCCGGCTCGGAGGTCGTCGTTTCCGACAAGGGCGAGACGGTGGGCCGCACCAGGGCCGACAAGCGGGGCGACTGGGTCGTGATCCCGGACCGGCCGCTGCCTCCGGGCGACCACGAGCTGACCGCCAAAAGCCGCACCGACCCCGCCAGGCCGGACACCGAAGTCCAATCCAGGAACAAGGTGGTTATCGTCGTACCCGAGCCCGGCAAGGACGTCTCGGGACGCGAGGCCTCGGGCAAGCCCGGTGCGCTCGCGTTGTCGGTCCCGCGCGAGGGCGACGGCGGTTCGGTGGTCCTGCAGAAACCGGGGCTGCCCGATACGCCTCGAGATCCCGGAAAAACCGCGTCGGGGGATGCTCCCGCACCCGACCGGAAGAGCGCCGCAAACCGGGACCGGGGTGAGGGAAGCCCGCGGCCGGACGGAGCCCGGAGCGCCGAACCGGCCCGTGCCGGGGACACCGGGGCGACTCCGGTCGCCACCCCGCAACCGGGATCCCCCGCTCGTGGGAAGAGCGGGCAGACCGGCGCAACCGGCACGGAAAGCGACGTGGCGCGCGCGACACACGGCGAACCGTCGGAGAAGTCCCAACCCTCCGCCGGCGGGAAAAGCGGGCAGCCTCGCACCACCGGCACGGAAAGGGACGTGGCACGCGCGACACCCGGCGAACCCTCCGAGAAGCCGCAACCCTCCGTCGGTGGGAAAGGCGGGCAGGCCCGCGCTACCGGCACGGAAAGGGACGCGGCACGCGCGACACACGGCAAACCCTCCGAGAAGTCGCAACCCTCCGCCGACGGGAGAAGCGGGCAGCCCCGCGCAACCGGTACGGAAAGGGACACGGCGCGCGCGACACCCAGCGAACCGTCCGCGACCTCGCGCGCCGGAGAGGACTCCCGGCAGGCTGTCGTATCCGAGACCGGTACCGGGCCTTCCCGCTCCACGGACGAACAACAGGATGAATCATCGAAGCTGTCGCTGGACACGGTGGACTATGACGAGAAGGGGAAGGTGGCGGTGGGCGGCCGGGCACCGGAAGGATCGCGCGTTCAGCTCTATCTCGACAACAAGCCCGTCGGCGGGGCGGACCCCGACGAGACGGGCGTCTGGAAGGTCGAGCTCGGCGGAAAGGTGACGCCCAAGCGATACCGCATGCGGATCGACCAGATCGGTTCGGAGGGCCGGGTGGTCGCCCGCATCGAATCGCCCTTCTTCCCCGCGGGTCCGATCAGCGGACTGCCGCGCGATGCCGTGGTGTTCGTCCAGCCGGGCAACAGCCTGTGGCGTATCGCCCGCCGGACCTACGGCGGCGGAGTCCAGTACACGCTGATCTACGAGGCCAACCGCGACCAGATCCGGGATCCGGATCTGATTTATCCGGGTCAGGTCTTCGTGCTTCCGAAAGGCCAGCGGAAGGTCAACTGAGCGGCGCCTCGCCGGGCTCGAGCGCCGCTTCGATGTCCAGATCGGGTTCCCACAACGGTGCCGTGAGCCTGCGTTTGCCGTCCGGGGTCATTCGAACCCCCGGTTCGTCGCGCTGTTTGCGGTCCCAGAGCTTGCAGGTGACGGGGACGTGTTTCTGGTCCAGCGCCTCGCAGTAGTTGGTGTATTCGCACACCACGACCTCGTCGCCCCGTCCAAGGCGCACTTTCACGAACCAGTCGGGATCGGCGAGGCTCTGCCTGGCGAAGCCGACGATGTCCGCCTTGCCCTCGCGGAGCAGGGCCTCGGCCTGCTCGAAGCCGTGGATGCCCCCGGTGACGACCACCGGGGCCGTGTACCCCTCCGCCCGTATGGCGGCGCGGATCGCGGCGGCGGGCTCGACGTTACGGCCGAACGGGCCGCGCGCGTCGGACACGTATTGCGGCATGCATTCGTACCCGCTCGGTCCGGTATAGGGGTAGGCGGCGGCGCCGACCGAAGGCTGCTTGGCGTCCTCGAACCGTCCCCCGCGGGACAAGGACAGGAAGTCGAATCCCGCTCGGGCGAAAGCGGCGCCGAACCAGGCGGAATCCTCGACCGTGTTGCCGCCGTCGACGCAATCCTCCGTCAGGTAACGGCAACCGACCGCGAAGTCGCCGCCGACCGCCCGTCGAACCCTCTCGAACACTTCGAGCGGCAGGCGCGCCCGGTTCTCGAGCGATCCGCCATACCCGTCCCCGCGATCGTTCAATCGCGACAGGAACTGGGACATCGTATAGGCGTGCGCGTAGTGCAGCTCGACCCCGTCGAAGCCCGCTTCCCGGGCGCGCCGGGCGGCGTCGGCGAACAGGTCCGGCAGGACCTCGGGCAGCGCCCGGACATGCGGAAGATGCAGATCGGTGACCCGTTCGCGATAGCCCATCCGCAGCGCTTCCAACTCGCGCGGCGAGAGGATCGCCGCCAGCGCCGTATCGTCGAGATCCGCGAGATGGGCGCGAATCCGTTCCTCGGACCAGTCGGCCGCGTCGAGGCGGTCGCGATGATCTTCGGTAATCCGCAGGAACTCGCCGAGATAGCGGTCGCGGCGCGGTCGTCTGCGGATGGCCAGGAAATCGATGATCTGGATGAACAGCCGGGTATGCCCGCCGCTGGCCCGGGCAACGGTCTCGACGAGCGTCTTGAGCCCCGGGACGAACCGGTCGTCGCCGATGCGCAGCAACGGACCGCTGGGAATGTCGCGGATACCGGTGGCCTCGACCACGATGGCGCCGGGGCGCCCGCGGGCGAAGCGCTCGTACCAGCCCAGCACCTCCGGGGTGACGACCCCGTCCTCGGTCGCCCGCCAGGGCACCATCGCCGGAACCCAGGTCCGGCTCTCCAGGGTCAACGGGCCTATATCGATCGGCTGGAACAGGTTTGCAGCGGCCGCCTCCTCGCGGCTCGGCCAGCGGCCGGGCTCGGACGACCATTTGATGCGTTCCGGCGGGCGCCACATGTCAACGATCTCCCGGCACTGCGCCGATCCCGCCGATCATAGCGCAGGCAGGGCCGCCGCTCAGGTGTCGAGGAAGCTCCGCAGAAGCCGGGAGCGGCTGGGATGCTTGAGCTTGCGCAGCGCCTTGGCCTCGATCTGGCGGATACGCTCCCGCGTGACGGAGAACTGCTGGCCGACCTCCTCCAGCGTGTGGTCGGTGTTCATGCCGATGCCGAAGCGCATCCGGAGCACGCGCTCCTCCCTCGGCGTCAAACTCGCCAGCACCCGAGTCGTCGTCTCCCGCAGATTGCCGTGGATCGCCGCGTCGAGCGGCTGCACCGCGTTCTTGTCTTCGATGAAGTCGCCGAGATGGCTGTCTTCCTCGTCGCCGATGGGCGTTTCCAGGCTGATCGGCTCCTTGGCGATCTTGAGGACCTTGCGCACCTTTTCGAGCGGCATTCCGAGTCGTTCGGCGAGCTCTTCCGGCGCGGGCTCGCGGCCGATCTCGTGGAGGATCTGACGCGACGCGCGCACCAGCTTGTTGATCGTCTCGATCATGTGGACCGGGATACGGATGGTGCGCGCCTGGTCGGCGATGGAGCGCGTGATCGCCTGCCTGATCCACCAGGTCGCGTAGGTCGAAAACTTGTAGCCGCGACGGTACTCGAACTTGTCGACCGCCTTCATCAGACCGATATTGCCTTCCTGGATCAGGTCGAGGAACTGTAGTCCGCGGTTGGTGTATTTCTTCGCGATGGAAATCACCAGGCGGAGATTGGCCTCGACCATTTCCTTCTTCGCCCGTGCCGCGTCGCGCTCGCCGCGCTGCACCTCGTTCACGATGCGGCGAAACTCGGAGATCGGCATCTCGATCTCCTTCTCCAGCCTGGCGATATCCTTGCGGATCGGGCGAATCTGGTCCTTGTGGTTGGCGACGAAGCCTTTCCAGCCCTTTTCCGACAGGCGCGAGACTCGGTTCAGCCATCGGGAATCCGTCTCGTGGCCGAAATACCGGTCGAAGAACCTGTTGCGCTTTACTCCCGACCGCTCGGCGAGCCGCACCAGCTTGCTCTCGAGCCCGACCAGTTTGCGGTTGTAGACGTAGAGCTCCTGAACCAGCTCGTCGATCCGGGCGTTGTGCAGATTGACGCTCTTGACCAGCTCCACGAGCGCCGCGCGCTGTTTCCGGATCCGCGTCTCGGACCCCTTGGCAAAGGTCCTGCCCTCCTTGTGCGCCTGCTCGCGCTTCTCCTCGAGACGCTGAACCCTGCCGTGAGTCGAAGCGATCGTCTTGAGGGTATCGAAAATCTGCGGTTTCAGCGCTTCTTCCATCGCCGACAGCGAGACATTGGCCTCTTCGCCGTCGCTGTCCGAATGGCTTGCCGCACCGCCGTTCGCAGCCCCGTTGAGGCCGTCACCCTCCCGGTCCCCGTCTCCGTCGCCGTCTTCGCGCCCGCCTTCGACCGCCATGTCGTTGCTGTTGAACTCGCGGCCGTAGGTGGCGTCGAGGTCGATGACATCGCGCAGGAGCATCGTCCCGTCGTTGAGCGCGTCGTACCAAGCCAGAACGGAACGCAACGTCAGCGGGCTCTCGCTGATCGCGCCGATCATGCGTTCGCGCCCGGCTTCGATCCGCTTGGCGATGGCGATCTCGCCCTCGCGCGACAACAGCTCGACGCTGCCCATTTCGCGCAGATACATCCGCACCGGGTCGTCCGTGCGCCCGAGATCCTCGTCCTCGTCCGTGCTCGTGGACAATCCCGCGCTTGCGGCGGCTTTCCCGTCTTCGGACGCGACGTCCTCGGAATCCTCGCCCTCGACGACGTTGATGCCAAGCTCGGACAGATTGGTCATCGTGTCTTCGATCTGCTCGGACGAAACCTGATCGGGCGGAAGCGCGGCATTCAGCTCGTCGTAGGTGACGAAGCCGCGCTCCTTGCCGCGCGAGATCAGTTTCTTGACCAACCCGCCGATCGAATCGATCAGGGGCGCATCGGCGTTTTCTTCCTTCGCGGGTCCGTTTTCCGTCGCGCTCGTCGTTTTCGTGGCCATCGCCGCCCCTGTCGATATGTGCCCCGCGCGGCCGAAAGCCCGGCCGCGCCACGGTCAGGACATTTACCTGATTTGCTTCAACGCCGCGCCGGCGTCCGAATCGTCGGCCGACACCGCCTCTTCGCCGCTTAGAACTTCGAGTTCGGACTTCAGCCGTACCAGCCGCTCGACATCCGCCTCGTTGGGATCGACTTCCAGTGCTTTTTGTACTTTCGCCAACTCAGCCCTCACACCGGATAATCCGAGGCCGACCAACGCATGAGAGACGCCTTCGCGCGCCGACCCCATTGTAGCGTCCGGTCCGGCAAAACGCCATTGCGCATAGACTTCGGCGCGAAGCAGGTCATCGGCCAACTCCGCGTCCGCCCCGCTCAAGTGGCTCTTGAGGCCCTCTTCGTCAAGTCCCGGCGCATCGTGAACGAGCGACAGGACGCTCTTCATGAGGCCGTCGATCCGCCCGTCTTGGATTTCCAGGTCCGCGAGGCGCTCGCAGAACTCCTCGATCAAGGGGGGATGGCGCAACAGCGTCGCCACGATGTAGCGAACCGTGCTGCGAGGCATTTCCTCAGGCGGCATGCCGGCCGGAATCCTGATCCCTTCGCTATCGCCGCGCCCGCTCCGGTCCCCTCGGCGACCGAATTGCCGGAAGATGCGCTGCCGGAAGTGATTCCGGTACTGAAACTGCACCTTGCGATTGTCGATCCGGTCGAGCAGCCGTTCGATCGTCTGTTCGAGGCCGGCCACGCGTTCGGGCGTATCGAACCGCCTGGCTTCGGTGTGCATCTGCCAGACCAGGTCGGAGAGATCGCGCCGGTCCTTTAGACAGGATTCCACCCCTTCGACGCCCCTCTCGGCGAGCAGGCTGTCGGGGTCCTGTCCCGTGGGCAGCGTGACGAACTGGAGCGAGCGTCCCGGCTCCAGCAGGGGTATCGCCCGCTCCGCCGCCCGGTACGCGGCGCGCTTGCCGGCCTCGTCGCCGTCGAAGCAGAGGACCGGCTCCGGCGCCATGCGCCAGAGCGCGTGCAGGTGGCTCTCGGTCAGGGCGGTTCCGAGCGGCGCGACCGCCTCGGGATAGCCCGCCCGGTTGAGCGCGATCACGTCGGTATAGCCCTCGGTGACGATGACCCGGGCGTTCCGGTGCGCGGCCTCGCGCGCCGTCGCCATGCCGTAGAGGACGCGCCCCTTGCTGAACAGCGGCGTATCCGGGGAATTGAGGTATTTCGGCTGCCCGTCGCCCAGAATCCGGCCGCCGAACGCGATGACCCGGCCGCCGCGGTCGGTAATGGGAAAGATCACCCGGCCCCGAAAACGGTCATAGGGGGTGCCGTCGTCGGGACGAATCAGGAGCCCGGCCTCGACCAGCATCGCTTCCGGATGCTCGGCATCCATCACCGCGTTTCTGAGCGCCGTCCTCGTGTCGGGGGCGTAGCCCAGCCGGAACCGGGCGCGCGTCTCGTCGTCGATCCCGCGCCGGGCAAGATAGGAGCGCGCCTCGCCGCCCCGCGGGCCCTGGAGCTCGTCCTCGAAGAAGCGGCAGGCCCGCTCCATGACTTCGTGGAGCGTCGCGGCCCGTTTGGCCGCCTCGCGCTCTTCCGGCGTGGCCCTCGGCACTTCGAGCCCGGCCTCGCCCGCCAGACGCTCCACCGCCTCGGGAAACGAGAGCCCCTCCTGGCGCATCACGAAGCCGATCACGTCGCCATGGGCGCCGCAGCCGAAGCAGTGGAAGAAGCCCTTTTCCTCGCTGACCGTGAAAGAGGGCGTCTTCTCGTTGTGAAACGGGCAAAGGCCCTTGAGATCGCGCCCGGCGCGCTTGAGCGACACGTGCCGGGCTATGACGTCGCCGAGCCCGACGCGCGCGCGGATCTCATCCAGGAAATCGGGCGCTATCGCCATTCCGGCTCCCGTTCTCCTCCTCGAGACGGCGAAGCGGGCGCCGCGGACACCTAGCGGCCCGTCAGCTCGGACTTCACCACCGCGCTCGCACGGCCGAAATTCATCCGCCCCGCGTAGCGTTCCTTCAGCAACGCCATCGTGCGGCCCATGTCCTTGATGCCCTCGGCGCCGATCTCCGCGATGGTCGCGTGCACGGCGCTCGCGGTCTCGTCATCCGACATCTGTTCGGGCAGAAAGCTCCTGATGACCCGGATCTCCTCGGCCTCCTGCCGCGCGAGCTCCTCCCGCCCCCCCTTCTCGTAGAGGACGATCGCTTCCTCGCGCTGTCGAACCATCATCTGCAGGACGCCCAGGATGTCCTGGTCGCTGACCTCTTCTCCGCCGCCCTTGGTGCGCGAAGCGATATCGCGGTCCTTGACCGCGGCCAGAATCAACCGGACCGTGGACACCACGCAGGCGTCCTTGTCCTTCATTCCCTTTTTCAGCCGGTCGGCCAAACGTCTCCGAAGCATCGGGGCTCCCTGCCAGATCGTTTTGCGGTCGGGCTGCGGTGGACAAAGGCTACCCGAATTCGGCCGCCGGAGACCATAGCGGCGATGCCCCGGACGCGCTCCAAAGCCCGGGGAAGGGGCGATGCTTGAACTTGGTATTCGACGATCCTACATTCAAGGGCTGGTATGTCCCTTCGCATCGGTGTCGAGTCGACGCGGCCCGCCTTGCGCCGGGACGGTTTCGTTATGGTGACAGGATCATGGACAGGGTTCCCATGACCGCCGACGGGTATTCGCACCTGGAAGCGGAGCTAAAGCGCCTCAAGTCGGTCGAACGACCGGAAATAATCCGCGCCATCGCGGCCGCGCGCGAGCACGGCGACCTGTCCGAGAACGCGGAATATCACGCGGCGCGCGAACGCCAGGCGTTCATCGAGGGGCGCGTGGCGGATATCGAGGACACGATGCGGCGCGCCGAGGTGATCGACGTCGCCAGGCTGTCGGGCAAGGAGATCAAGTTCGGCGCGACGGTCACTCTCACCGACGAGGACACCGAGCAGGAGCGCACGTTTCAGATCGTGGGCGAGCACGAATCCGACGTGGACGCCGGCCGGCTCTCGGTCACGTCCCCGCTGGCGCGCGCCGTGATCGGACGCACCATCGGCGACTCGGTCGAGGTGACGACGCCCAAGGGCACCAAGTCCTACGAGGTGATGAAGGTCAAGTTCCGCTGACCGCGACGGGGGGTTCGCTCCCGGCTGCTAAAGGGCCGACTTTCCGCCGTCGACCATGAGCGCAGCGGCGGTCACGAACGACGCTTCCGGCGAAGCGAGCCAGAGAATCGGCCAGGCGATCTCGCGCGCGTCCGCCCAGCGGCCCATCAGGGGGACCGCCTTCTGCTCCTCTTCGAGCCGTTCGCGGGAAACGCCCTCGGCCGCGTAGCGCTTCAGATGGTACGGCGTCAGCACGCCGCCCGGACAGACGGCGTTGGCGCGAACCCCGTGCCCGGCTTCCTCGCACGCCACCGTCTTCGTCATCGATACGATCGCCGCCTTGGTCGCGTCGTATTGGCCCATCCCGGTGCGCGCGATCACGCCGAAGGTCGAGGAAACGTTGACGATGTTGCCGTCGGGCGCGCGGCGCAGATGCGGAAGCGCGGCCCGGGTGCAGTTGGCCGTACCCATCATGTTCACCGCGATGATCCGCTCCCAGGACTCGGCGGGCCGGTCGGCCAGCGGCCCGTATTCGCGGACGCCCGCGTTGTTCACCAGGATGTCCAGGGAGCCGAAGGCCTGAACGGCCTCGTCGACAGCACGGAACGCCTCTTCTTCCCGCGCGATGTCGGCGGCGATGGCGACGACCTCCCCGGCGCCGGCTTCCGCGATTTCGTCGGATGCGGCCCTGAGCGCGTCGTCATGGAGATCGACGATGGCGACTTTGGCGCCTTCCGCCAGGAACAGCGCGGCCGTCGCCGAACCGATACCCCCGGCGCCGCCGGTGACGATCGCCGCCCTCCCTTCCAGCCGTCCCGTCACCCTGTCCCCGTCCTTCGGGCGGCCGGCTCGATCATTCCGCCGCGGCGGCTTCGGAGGCCGGCGCCAGCAGCTCGTCGATGCACTCATCGACGCTGCGGACGTCGCCGAAGCTCTGCCAGACGGAGGTCAGCCCGACCAGGTGATCCTCGTCGTAGCGCGCCGCGTTGGCGTCGGAGACCATCGTGACCCGGTAGCCGATCATCATCGCGTCGCGCGCGCTGGTCTCGCAGCAGAAATTGGTCGCCGTGCCCGCGATCAACAGATTCTCGATCCCGCGCGCCCGGAGCCGTTCGTCGAGATCCGACGATCCCTGGATGAAGGTCGAGAACCGGGTCTTGCGGGCGATCAGGTCCTCGTCCCCGACGTCGAGGGTCTCGTAGAGGCGGTGGCCTTCGCTCCCCTCGGTCAGGCCGTCCTTGTGCGCCTTCATCTTGGCCGGGGTGAAGAAATAGTCGTGGTAGATCGGCCACAGGCTGGGACCGTCCATCTCCTCGGCGACGGTCAGCAGCACCCAGGCCACCGTCCCGCCCCGCGCGCGCACCGCATCGGCCAGGCGGTTAATATTGGGGCAGATGCTCTTCGCCGTGTCGACCTCGGCCACGAAGAAGTTCTGCATGTCGATGACGACGAGGGCGGTCTTCGACGGGTCGAACCGGTCGAAAACGTGGAGCCGTCCGCGCTTCGCCATGATGCGTTCGATCACGTAGTCGGGGATGTTGAGCTCGTGCGGCATCGGGTCTCTCCGTGCGATCAGGCCGTCAGTTTACGGGCGAGCGCCAGCAATTGCATGTCCGCCCCGCGCGGCCCGATCAGCGAGAGCCCGAGCGGCAGCCCGTCGATCTCCGCCATCGGCAGGCTGATCTGGGGCAGCCCGCCGAGACCGGCGATGCACAGGAGATGCATCGCCTGGTTGCGGAATCTGATCTCGATATCGTCGATGGGCGTGTTCTTGAGCGGCGCGGCTCGCGGCGAGGTGGGAATGACGAGAACGTCCCCTTCCCCGATCGCCGATTCGATGCGTTGCCGGATCGCCGCGTGATCCTCTCTCGCGGCGGCGACCTCGATCGGATCGAGGCCGGCGGCCCAGTCCAGCCGCATCTTCGCCCCGGGGCCGAGACGGGGGCGCGTCGCGGTTATCCACTCGCCGAGATTGGACCAGATCGACGCGCCCTGCACGATCCGGAACGTCTCGAACCAATGGCCCAACCCGTCTTCGGAGATGGAGACGTCCGTGGCCGGCCCCAGCGCGTCCTCGACCCGGGCGACCGCGGGTTCGAGCGCCGTCTCTATCCGGTCTTCGACCGCTTCGAACGCGTCCGTCCCGCGCAACAGGCGCCGCGGTTCCGGCGGGGGTTCGGTCTCGTCGAGCAGCACCCGGCCGACGGTCTCCAGCAGTTCCGCGTCGCGCGCGAACCAACCCGCGACATCGAAGGGCGGGCCGAACGGAATCACCCCGTCGAGCGGAACCCGGTCGACGGTGGGACGGATCCCGAAAATCCCGCAATAGCTCGCCGGAAGCCGCACCGAGCCGCCGCAATCGGTGCCGAGGGCGAAATCGGCGGCACCTCCGGCGACAGCCGACGCCGAGCCGTTGGAGGAGCCTCCCGGCACCCGGTCCGGAGCCGCCGGGTTGATCGGAGTTCCGTAATGCACGTTTTCCCCGGTGAGGCTGTAGGCGAGCTCGTCGGTCAGCGTCTTGCCGACCATCTCCGCGCCGGCATCCAGCAGGCACCCGACCGCCGACGCGGTCGCGGTGGCGGGTTCGTGGGTTTCGAGCCATTCCGGACTGCCGAACCCGGTCCTGTAGCCGGCAATGTGGAATACGTCCTTGACCGCGAAGGTGCGGCCCTCGAGCGGGCCGGCGCCGCTCCCGGCCAGCGCCGGTCGGCTGTGGGTGCAGAACGCTCCGAGCGGATCCTCGACCCGGCTGGCCATGCCGCTTGCTCCCCGGAATGGTAAATTGGCCGGACCGTTCCTTACCGGGCCGTTCGGCCCGGATCAATCCGCCGGGGGTATGCGTGGCCGATCAATCCATTCGGGGTTACCTGAACGAGCTGGAAGAGAAGGGAGAGCTGGTTCGTTTCGAAAAGCCGGTCGATCCGCTGGAGAACCTCACCGCCATCGGCTGGAAGACGTACGACCGGCTCGGCAAGGCGAGCCTGTTCACCGACCCGGTGGGCTTCCCGGGCTGGCGGGTCGCGAACCAGATCATCGCCGACCGGCGCAAATGGGGAATCGCGCTCGGCGTCGACGAGCAGGAGGTCGTCGGCAGCTTCAACGACCGCGTTCGCAGCCCGGTGCCGACGGTGGAGGTCCCGAGCGCGGACGCCCCGGTCAAGCAGATCGTCGCGCGCGGCGCCGAGGTCGACCTCACCCGCGTCCCCGCCGTCTGGACCTCGGAGGCCGACCCGGGCCCGTACATCGCCGCCGGCATGGCGATCGTCAAGGATCCCGATACCGGCATCCGCAACATGTCGATCCACCGGATGCAGGTGCTCGGCCCCGACCGGACCGGCTACCTGATCTGCCCGCGCCAGGCGCTCCGCATCTACCAGAAATACCAGGCACGGAATGAACCCATGCCGGTCGCGGTGGCCGTGGGAGCGCACCCGGCGATCTATTTCGCTTCGTCCTACACCGCCCCCTACGGCACCGACGAGCTCACGGTCGCCGGCGCTCTGCTGGGCGAGCCGGTGCGCATGGCGCGCTGCGAGACCGTCGATCTGGAAGTGCCGGCGGAGGCGGAGCTCGTGCTGGAGGGCGAGATACCGCCCGACGAGACCACGCCGGAGGGACCGTTCGGCGAAGGTTCTGGCGGCTACGCCATGGAGGGCCGCACCCAGATCTTCAAGGTCAAGGCGCTTACGAGGCGCTCGGACCCGATCTTCTACGCCATGCAGTGCGGCGCACCGATGACCGACACCCAGGCGCTTGTCGCAAGCGCCATCGACATGCTGCTCTGGCAGCATCTGGAGCGCGTCGAGGGCGGGCTCGACCTGATCGACCTTCGCTGCCTCGGGATCGCCGGACTGATGGCGGTGGTGGTCAAGCTGAGGCCGCGGGTGGCGGGTCAGGCCAAGACCGCGCTTCTTGCCGCCCTCTCCGGCCCCCAGATGCACCCGAAGCTCGCCATCGCGGTGGACGAGGACATCGACTGCACCGATCTGCGCCAGATCTTCTGGTCGCTGACCACGCGGGTCGATGCCGGGCGGGACATCGTGAAGATCCCGAATGCGCGAACCTGGTCGCTCGACAACATCTCCGACATCGTGCCGGGCCAGAGCCCGATGTACCGGATCGGCACCAAGTGGCTGATCGACGCGACCCGGCCGGTGGGCACCGACCCGGCGGTCCGCGAGCGGTTCGAGCCCGCGATGCCGCTGAACCTGGACCGCATCGATCTCGCCGACTTCCTGCCCTGACCGAGGAGAAGGACTCATGCGCGCGGCAGTCATCGTGGAAAACAACGGCAGACGGGAACTCGAAGTCGTGGACGATCTACCCGAGCCGGTGCCGGGCGAGGGCGAACTGCTGGTGCGCGTGGGAGCGGGAGGCCTCAACCGCGCCGACCTGGTGATGCCGCTCAGGCACCGGCACGGCACAGATGCCTCGGGCCCGGCAATCGCGGGCAACGAATTCGCGGGCAGGGTCGAAGCCCGCGGCCCCGGCGCGGATCGGTTCTCGGTCGGCGACCGGGTGATGGGGTTCGGCGCGTCGACCTTCGCGGAGCTGACCACGGTCGACCACCGCCACGTCTTCCCGGTTCCGGACGGGATGGGCTGGGAAACGGCCACCGCCTATCCCGTCGCGGTCGAGACCATGCACGACGCCATCGTCACCAATGGCCGGCTTGCCGAGGGCGAAAGCGTCCTTTTCCTCGGGGCTGGGTCGGGCGTGGGCATCCTCGGCATCCAGATCGCGAAGGCGGCGGGAGCGTCCCTGGCGCTCGGCGCCTCGCGCTCTCGGGACCGCCTTTCGCGGCTGGCCGCGTTCGGCATGGACGAAGGAATCGACGTCACGGATCCGGATTGGCCCGAACGGGTGCGCGAACTCACAAGCGGCAAGGGCGCGGACCTCATCGTCGACATGGTGTCGGGGCCGACGGTGAACGCCAGCATGAGGGCGGCAGCGATCCGCGGGCGTATCGTCAATGTCGGGCGGCTCGGCGGCAAGACGGGCGAGTTCGATTTCGACCTGCACGCGCTCAAGCGGCTCGACTATATCGGGGTCACCTTCCGTACCCGCTCGGACGACGAAATCGCCGATATCGTGGATCGCGCCTGGGCGGATCTGGGATCGCTGATCGAGACGCGCACGCTCTCGCTCCCGGTCCACGCCGCCTTCCCGCTCGACGCGGTCGCCGATGCCTATGCCGAAATGCGGCGCGACGCCCATCTCGGGAAGATCGTCGTCGTCCCCTGATCGCGGCCGCACAGAAAGGAAGCTCGTTGCAACGCGATCCGAACGCGCGCGCGCTGTTCGTCACCGCCGCCGGCACCGAAATCGGCAAGACCCTGGTGACCGCCGCGCTCGTCCACCAGCTCCGGCAAGCGGGCCGCCCGGCGCGCGCGCTGAAGCCGGTCATAAGCGGCCTCGACGAAGTCGCGCCCGAGGACTCGGACAGCGGCCAGCTGCTCGCCGCGGTCGGCCGGCCCGTGGACGCAGGGGC
>JAJDVM010000126.1 GCA_022826125.1 Defluviicoccus sp. | reverse complement strand
TTGCACGCTCGGGGCCGATCCCCGATGTGATGGTTCTTTGGGACACGCGCGCGCAACGGAGCCACGGGGGGATTGGTGGAGCTTGGCGTCGCGTCGGGGCGATGGTGCGGGCGCAAGGCCCTATCGGAGCTTGGCCCGCGCCTGCGCGGGCCTTAGCGGAGGTTGGGGCTGAGCCACGGTCGCCCCGGCGCGATGCCTAGCGGAGCCTCCCCGCGCCGCAGCGCAGCGGAGGACCCCGCCGGAGGCGGGGTTGGCGCAGAGAGCACGTGTGGCACAATGAACCATCACATCGGGAGGCGCTTTACACACCCCCCAAGCGGCGCCAGCCGCTTCGCGGCCGAGGACGGGAGCGGAGACCGTGAGCGCGCCGGAGCGGAGGGCCGGGAAGTGGTGCGGCCCGCAGCGAGCGCAGCGACCGAGGACCCGGTTCCCGGCCCGGAGCGGACAGCGCGTTGCCCAAGGCCGAGCGGTCGAGCACCCGCCCGCAAGGCCGCGACCGCCGAAGGCGGTGGCCAAGCGCGGAGCGGGCGCAGCCCGCGGAGGCGAGGGATAGCAGCGGAAATCGACGCGCAGCGGCGATTGCAGCGAATAGCCCGACCGCGAAGCGGCTCGCCAACTCTTTCCTTGAACGCTGCACCGGCCATCGCGATCAGGCGTACAGCGGGTGAGAGTCGACCCAGCGCCGAATCGTCTGGCGGAGTTGGCTGCGCTCTGCGAGCGCGTGCGCGCAGAGGGCGATTGGGTCGTCGTTGAAATCGTCGCCTTCCCACACGATAACGGCGGCGACGACATGCGCCCGCGCGCAGCGCGGACGCGAGACACGGTCGGGGACGGACTCCGAATCGGTCGCAAAAAAAGGGCAGCCGCCGAAGCGGCCGCCCGAGTTGGGAGGATGGGAGACTGGCTTCTAGAACGGCACCTCATCGGACTCGAGGTCGTCCGTCTGCGCCGGGGCGCCACCGGCCGGCATCGTCTCGCCGCCCGCCGGCTGGGCCGCCGCGCCGTTGCCGTTCGGGCGATCCAGGAACTGGACCTTGTGACCGGGCACGATCAGGATCTCGGTCGAGAAGCGGTCGCTGTCCTCGCCATCCTTCTTCCAGCGCCGCGTCTGGAGCTTGCCCTCGGCGTGGATCAGGCGGCCCTTCTTCGCGTGCCGCTCCAGCATGTCGATCAGGCCGGGCTGGAAGGTCACGACACGGTGCCACTCGGTCTTGTCGACCTTCTCGCCGGACCCGTTGAAATACGACTCGTCGGTGGCGATGCTGAGATTGGCCACGCGGCCCCCGCTCATCAGGTGGTTCACGGTGACGTCGGCGCCGAGGCGGCCGATCAGTTCGACGCGGTTCATTCCGAAGCTCATCACGATCTCCTTCAGGTCTGGATGATGACGATGGTCGAGCAGGAGCGGGACCGGAGAACGCTCTCTCCAGCCCCTCCCGCTCACCCTCTTCCTGCTCTCCTCCTACTCCGCCTCGCCGCGGCCCTGGAGGACTTCGCGGATGGCCCTCGGGTCGAGCCCCGCCTCGGCCAGCAGTTCGCCGGCGTTCGGGGTCTCGCCGTCGGTGTTGGCGTCGTGGTGGAATTCGGACATGCGCGTCTCCCTGGTCTGCGCCCGGGCATCCGGTCGGCGGAACCCCCTCCAACCCTCCCGGGCATTCGCCCCCCGAAAGCTCTTCTCCGACTCCGGGGCGCGAGCCGCTCCGACGCGGACGGTGGAGGGAAGACCACGAAGCAGGGACCGTGGTGGAGACCTGGCGGGGGGTGCGATGATGCGCTCGGCGGCGACACCATGGTTGCCGCCGGCACCGCCGACGAGGTGAACGCGGGCGAGGCTATCGGGGCGGAGGAACAGGCAGCTTGTCGGCCCATTCGCTACAGCCGCGTGACGGCGAAGGCGGTCCAGCTCTCGCGCGTCCAGCCGAGCGGGCGGTTGAGCCGGTCCGCGACCGCCATCGCCTCGTCGACGCCCAACACCACCAGCGATGTCCCGATGGTGACGTCCATGCCGTCGACGATGCCGATCTGCCATACCCCGGCGCCGGGGTCCTCGACGGGCGCGAAGGCATACACGGGATTGTCGGCCAGGTTCGTTCACTCATCGTGCGAACTACGGGCGATGAATGGAAACGGGTGTGGCCCGGTCTCGTGGGCCGGCCAGGCGGACAGCGATGCGGCGGCCCACCGGCCGGCCATGCGTATCGCGGCGGTCGGCGGGCCGGCGGCACGGGCCTCGGGCGCTCAGGTCCAGGCCGCATACCGCGCCATCGGGCTCGCGTCGGTGACGATCTCGACGCGGCCGCGGTCGAGCTTCTCGAAGGCGAGGCAGAGGGCAACATCGGCTTCGCTGTCGAACGGACCGTGCTCGCGCCCCGTGTCCAGCTCGATCACCGTCCAGGTCGGATCCCAGACAGGGATGCCCTTGAAATGCGCCGAGCCGTGATACGATTTCTCGGCGCACGGAGCGCACCGGCTGGCCCCCTGGGACGGCGCTCCGCAAGATGTACACAACCGGCGGGCGCGCCGTTCGGCATAGAGCTTGCGCGAGCGGGCGTTCTTCCGCTCCGGGTTCCGGCTGGCCTCCTCGATGACGGCGCATGGCACGCAGCGCGACAGGCCGTCATGGACGGGACCCCCGCACCGCGTGCAGCAACCGGCGGCGCGTCTCTCGGCATACTGCCGGCGTTCCGCCGCCTGCCTCTTGTCACGGCAGGGCCGGCAGGTGGTTCCCCCCTCGACAGGGGGGTGCTTGCCGCAGCGAATGCAGAGACCGGCCTCCTGGCGCTCCTTCTGGCGCCTCTTGCTCTTGGCCCGTCCGGCGCGCCTCTTGGCCTCTGCGTCGGCCCCGCCGTACTTCAGCCCAGCTGCCTTGCCGGCGGCGTATTTGGCCCGGTCCGCCGCCCGCCTCTTCTCGAGGCACGACTCGCAGGACGAACGGCCGTCCGCCGCCGGGCGCTTGCCGCACCGAGTGCATGTGTCCTCGGCGAGGCGCGCGGCCCTCTCCCTGCGCGACCGCTCGCGCTCGTATTCGGCAGCCCGGACCGGATCGCGCCGCGGTTTTCCCTCTGCGCGCAGCCGGGCGTCGCGGGTCCGGCTGGCGGCGTTTCTCTTCGCCGCGCAAGGCTCGCACATCGAGCGCTCCGGGGCCGGAGGGCGCTGGCCGCATCGAGGACACAGGCCGGCCTCGATACGCTCGGCGCTGCGGCGCGCGACCCGCTCGCGATCGCGCTGTTTTCTCACGCAAGGATCGCGATAGGCCATCGGAACTCTCCCTGTCGGGACCGAAGTCCGCACAGCAGGCGCCCGGCCGGCAGCCCCCGGTCTGGCGAGCCGG
>JAJDVM010000275.1 GCA_022826125.1 Defluviicoccus sp. | reverse complement strand
CCTCGGCGTGGGTGCCGTCGATGGCGCGGCAACGCCGCCACAGGCGGCGTGCCGCCTCGCCAGGGTCGTACGCGTCGCCCGAGCCCGTCGCCGGCGCAGCCGGCAGGGTGAGGAAGGCGCGGGCCTCGGCCATGGCGTCGCGCAGCGGCACGCCGCCCATGCGGTGGCGGATGAGGTCGAGGAGGTCGCCATGGGTCCCCTCTGCTGAGTCGGTCCACTTGCCTGGAATGCCGGGAGGCGCGAGGCGGACGAAGAGCGAGCGCCCGCGGGCGCCGCGAATGTCGCCGGCGGTCCAGTACCTGCCCTGCCTGCGCCCGTGGGGCAGGTAGGCGCGGCAGACCTCCTCGGCGCGCTCGCCGAGGGCCTTGGCGATTCGGGTGGCGTTCATGCGGCTCCCCCGCTCCGTCCAGAGAGTTCCCGCGTTCCGGCCAGGCTCGGACTCTCGACGGCGCGCGGGCGGCGGGGCGGCGCGCAGCGCACCCGCGCCGCTGCCCGGCGGGACAGGGCTCTGTTCGTGCTGCATGGAAAAGGGGGCACGCGCACGCGCCGATCATCGGCGCGAGCGCGGCCCCCAGGGTGCCGGAGGATGGCGGTGACGCTGTCAGGCGGCCACATGCTGCTGCGCCCGCCAGGCGGGGTGCACCATCGGCATCGCGGGCGCGAGGTCGCGGTCTACGAGCAGCTCGGCCACTGTCGCGCGCACGGCGCGCGCATCCTCGACCGGCACGGGTCCTGCGAAGTCGTCGTAGAGGTGGACGTAGTAGACCCCGCGATCGGGAGTGGTGTAGGCGGGGCGCTTCATGACGGTGCCGACGCTCTCGCCGTCTGCAATGACGAGCCATTCGTCATCGCCGCATGAGCGGAAGGCGATGTCGTCGGCGGTGAGGCTGTAGCCGGACATGGCGGGACTTCCCATGCAAATGACGCGCGGCGGCGCCCGCAGGGCGCCTGGCCGCGTGCCGTGGTTGAACGGGGAAGGGGCCGTGCCCCGCGCGGGAGATGACGCGGAACACGGCCCCCGGGGCGAGCGGGCGGGAGGTCACCCGCTGCGAGGACGGGCGGCTAGAATGGGAACGGCTGGCCCGAATCTTCGGCGTTCGCGGCCGCCGGCGCGTCGTCACCGTTGGCCGGCGCGGTGCCGTTGCCGTTGGTGCCGGCAGGCTTGTCGAGGAATTGAACGCGTCCACCGGGCACCAACAGAATCTCGGTCGAGAACCGGTCCGAGTCCTCGCCGTCCTTGCGCCACTTCCTGGTCTGCATCTTGCCGGCGACGTACACCAGCCGGCCCTTCTTCGCGTGCTTCGCCAGCATGTCGATCAGGCCGTCCTGGAAGCTGACGACGCGATGCCACTCGGTCTTGTCGATCCGATTCCCTGTCTGCTTCTCGACGTAGCTCTCGTCGGTCGCAATGCTCATATTGGCGACGCGCCCGCCGGAGGCGAGGCTGTTGATGGTGACGTCCGCACCCAGGCGGCCGATGACTTCTGCGCGGTTCAGTCCGAAACTCATGATCGTGCTCCTTCACGTGCGAGTTCTGACGATGGTTGGCGAACGGGGCGATCTCTCTCGATCCACCTCCAGTTCACTCCTCGAAAGCTCTTCTCCTCCTCCCGGCCGCGGCCTGCCCCGACGCTTGCCGGGAGGACGACGACCGGGCGGACCGCACGCCCGATCGATCCGCCGGCGGCAGGGGTCACGGCGGCGCGGAATCACCAGGGCCGAGTGCTGACCTTACCTGCCGCGATGCCTGCCCGCAGCGATGCCACGCTCATGGGGGAGTAAGCGCCATCAACGGAACGTTGGCGCGTATCTCCACCTGGTCGGGACGGAGCCTGGCGAAGACCAGGCAGGCGGCGACCTCGGCTTCGGTCTCGACGCTCTCGATGACGTCGCCGGTGTCGAGCCTGACCACGGTGTATTCGGCGAAGGTCACGGGCAGATGGTGAGGGTCGAGGGCGCGCGAGCTGGATCGCCGGGCGCAGTCCGGGCAACGCGCGGTGCCGAAAACGGGAATGGAGCAATCCACGCACTTCCTCTGCGCCCTGCGTCTGACGTAGCGCTTCCTGCTGGCCGCCTTCCTGCGTTCGGGCGACGTGCGCCCCGCCTCGAGCACGGCGCACCGGCCGCAGCGGGACGAGCCGTTGAACGCGGGTTGCCCGCACCGCACGCATCGTCCGGTAGAACGGCGGGCGACGTATCGCTCGCGCTCGCTCGCGCGCTGCTCCTCACGGCAGGGCTCGCAGGTGGAACGGCCATCGGCGGGCCGGCGGTGTCCGCAGGCCGTACAGAGGCCCGCGTCCCGCCGCGCCCTCCGCCGCCTCTTGTCCGCAGCGCGAGCAGCACGGCGCGTCGTTTCCGGATCGCGGCCGGCGTAGAGCCGGCCCTCCGCCCGGGCCCTGGCGCGGCGGACTTTCTCGGCGGCGCGGCGCTTCTCGGCGCAACCGCCGCACAGCTTGAGGCCGGGCTCGGGCGGCGCCTTGCCGCACCGCGTGCACAGACCGCTTGCGATTCGGTCAACATGGCGCCGACGCTGGCGCTCTTGCGAGCTTTCGTCACTGCCTGGCATGGCAACCTCGAAGACGTGGGAGTAGCCGAGGCTCGGGAGGACGGCCGGCGGCGCCTGCGACGACACCCCCGGCCAAGCTGCCCGTCAGCAGCGCCACTTGCCGCGCAGCGCGATGCCGGCCGCGGCGGCTCCGAAGAGCTGCATGCCCGCGTCGCGGCT
Organism: Defluviicoccus sp.; assembly: GCA_022826125.1. Lineage (GTDB taxonomy): Bacteria > Pseudomonadota > Alphaproteobacteria > MPNO01 > MPNO01 > MPNO01. The sequence goes on along the minus strand of JAJDVM010000275.1, from coordinate 4,506 downwards.
GACATTGGTGGCGACTATGATCTCGTTGGGGACCGGTCGAAGCCGACGGACGGCGCGGCACGACAGGGTCGTGCGCCGCCTGCGCCGCCCCGCGCTCTGCTTGTCGGTAGCAAGCGGGCGGATCTCTCCCGAGGCCACAGTCTCGTATCTCTCGACCACGTAGCGGCCTTCCTGGCTGAGGCCGCCGCCGAAGAAATGCACCAGATAGGTGCTGGCAGCGCGCTGGATCGTTCTCGCCGTGCTCATTGCCGACCCTCCTCCGTTGGTGACCGCGGGCGGCAGGCGCACCCTCGCGCCGGACCGCCCGCCCCGCCGCCCGTTACGGCCGGACTCTGCCCCTTCAGGGCGCGCGGGCACCGGAGCGGAGCGCGCCGGCAGCGGCGACCTCGCAGACGGACCGCGGAGGAGCGGCAGTGCGCGCCCGAAACGCTTTGACAGGAAACGGACCGCGCGGCGGTGCCGATATACCGCGGACAAGTCTCACTCTATGATGCGCCCGATGACCGGGCGGAAGGCGGAGGATCGGACCGGCATCGCCGGTCAGCCCGATCTCTTCGATGAGCGGGGCGGGAGCGTCGCGGACAACGGCTCTTTGCCGGTGGCCGCAAGCGTCGGGCCCGGCACCTCCGGCGTTGGTGACGGCAGACCGTCGCTCTCTGGGTCCGGGCAGGAACGGCGCGATGGCGGCAGAGCGGCGGTTGACCTGAATACCGAGGGCGTGATGCTGGTCCGCAAGCGCGCTCCGGCAGGAGCCATGGCCGAGGACGCACGGGCAGCGAGCCTGGCGGTGCTGATCGATGCCGACAACACCAGCGCGCGCTACGCGCAGGCGATCTTCGAGGAGATCGTCAAGCTCGGCGAGGCCAACGTGCGGCGCATCTACGGCGACTTCTCGGGCGGCCAGCTCGCCGCCTGGGACCCCGCGGTCCAGTCGCTCGCGATCCTGCAGCACCAGCAGCGCAGCAACACTCAGGGCAAAAACGCCGCCGACATCGCGCTGGTAATCGACGCCATGGACCTGATGCACAAGGGCAGATTGGACGGGGTGTGCCTGGTCAGCTCCGACAGCGACTTCACCCGGCTCGCGCAGCGGCTGCGCGAGGAAGAATTGACGGTCTACGGCTTCGGCGAGCGCAAGACGCCGGAAGCGTTCCGCAACGCCTGCTCGCGCTTCATCTACCTGGAGAACATCCTGGAGACGGAGCCGGAGAAGGGGAGCGCGGCCGCCGGCGCATCGCGGCCCAGGAAAAAGCCGCCGAAGAAGGCGGTGCCGATCATCGCCAAGGCGCTGGCGGATGGCGACGAGGACGGCTGGGTGCATCTCGGCACGGTGGGGAGCCGCATCCTGGGCGCCGCGCCGGACTTCGATCCCCGCACCTACGGCTGCGTCAACCTGAGCACGCTGGCGACGAAGTCCGGGGGCTTCGAGGTGCGCAAGGGACCCGGCAATGCGACGCACATCCGGCGCAAGCCCGACGCCGGTGGAACGGCCGGCAAGGCGGCGAGCGCCGGGAGAGGCAAGGGAAACACCCCAACGGGAGGCGGGTCTTCGTGAGCGCCAGCGCGAGCGGCTTGACGAGGCATGGCGCGAGGCATTCGCTGCCGGCAGGTGACGATGGCCTCCTTCGTCATGGCCGGGGCCACATCTGTGCCGCGTGCAGGACGCGGAGAACCGTCACCGCGTCCGCGCTCTCCGTGTAGACGACGAGGTAGTTCGATCGCACCACCATCTCGCGCGTGCCGCGCACGCGGCCCGGTCTGTAAAGACGCGGATTGTCCCGCAAACGCGACACGCTGGTCTCGATATCCTGCTTCAGCGCCTGGGCGGCATCGGGGTTGTCGTCGGAGATGTAGTCGACGATCGCCAGGAGATCGGCAACCGCCGCGGGCTTCCACTCAAGATCGCGCACGGCGCTTGCCGTCGATCAGCGCCTGTGTCTCGCTCATGGCCTGGCTGTGCGGAACGGCGGGGCGCGGATCGGCCAGGGCCTCGAGCACCTTGGCACGGAACCATGCGTCATGGGCCTGCGCATCGGCAGTCAGGCCGGCCGGCAAGCCGCCCTCGGCGGCAACCCGCGTGAGCAGGATGCGCACGGCATCGGAGAGCGTCAGCCCGACGTTCGCCAAGGTATCGGCGGCCTTGGTCTTGAGCTGTTGATCCACGCGGACGTGAAGCATCGAGGTGTGGGCTGGCATGGCGGTTCCCTCCGTTCGCCGACCATAGGCATCTCAATTGAGAGACGTCAAGTGCGGGCCGGGTGCCGGGGGCCCCTTGCCCGCGTCACGGCCGGACTCTTCCTCGGGGCGGCGCGCGGGCGTGGAGGCGGCGTGGCGGATCCGATGGCCGGCAGGTAGCCGGCGGGGTGCCTGAACGGACGCCGGCGAGTAAGATGGCGGGCATGTCCGCGGCAAGAGAGATCGATCGGGCGATTGCCGACAGCCATCCCGACTTGTTCGACGAGCGCGGCGTGGTCGACGCAGGCTCTCTCGCGGCAGTCCCCGAACCGGACGCATCCCCTGCGGCTGCCGGCCTTACGGACGCGGCGCTGATCGAGCTTCTGCCCGAGGCGACGATGTCGACCGTGGAGGCGCTCTGTTCGGAGGTGGCGACGCGCAGGCTGGAGGCAGCGGTGCCTGGGCTGGAGCGTCTGTGGCGGCGCTTTGCCGGGTTCGGCGTGAGAACGCCATTGGTGGAACAGCAATGCGTGCTGAGCACGTTGGCGCGGCTGGAGAGGGTCGGCGCCCGCGCCGCACTCAGGGGGATCGTGCTTTCGAAGGGCTTGCCTGCATCGCTGCTGCCGGCAGCCTTGCAGGCGGCGGCGGAGGCCGCGCTCTCCTTGCCCGCCGGGTTTGTCGGCCCGCTGCTCGAGCACGAGGACGCCGCGGTACGCGCGCCGGCCTTCGCGTTGGCGCACAGGGCCGGCGTTCCGGCTGAGCTTCTTCACGACGGGCTCTGCGATCCGTCGCCCGCCATTCGGCGTCTGGCGGCGATCGCCCTGGGCAGCGCGAGGGACGCCGAAGCCATGCACGCCCTTGTCGCGGAGCTCGCGCACAACCCGTCGAGAGACGTGATCGAGGCAGTGGCCGCGATCGGGAACGACGATGCCATCGTTCATCTTGGCCGCTGCGCCGACCGCCACCCCGCGCTCTCGGGCTGCGTCATCGATGTCCTGCGCGACATGGATAACGCGCGGGCGGAGAGGCTTGTCCGGCGCCTGGAGGCGGGCGGTGAGCTCGGCCGCATGTCTTGAGGGCGAAATTGACGGCGGCCGCGCTTTTCGATATTCGGAAAGACCATGGCTGGAATTCCACTCAACAGGCGAGACGTGTACGCAGGAATGCGAATTCTGGTTGCGCCTATTTGGTGCCTGAGATTTGGGCCAATGCGCCGAAAATTATGGCGAAATTCCATAACCCAATGATATAGAGCGATTATTAGTACACCATTCTTGACCTATCCCGGTGTATTGAATAACCTTCTGACAATGCACCATGGTGCGGGGCCTCTTCGCGCGCCTTGGGCGCTTTCTGTCGATCAGTAGAACCCCGCGAGACCGGCCGCGCGCGGGCCGGCGCTGGTGCCCCCGATGGACGCGGTGCCGTCGCGGGCGGCGGTGCAGGCGAGCGCCAGCGCCCAGAATCGGTCGGCGTGGCCGTCGGTGCCCGCCCGCTCCGCAAGCAGTCGCGGCGCCCCGGTCGGTCCGGCCTCCGCGCGGACGGCGTGAAGGTCGCGCCTGAGTTCGCCATCGGGCGGGATGCGGAGCCGTCGGTCCTCCACCGCCTCGCGTAGCGCCGTCGCCACATCGAGCCGGCGCGGCCCGGTCATCAGCACGCCCTCGACCACGGTTCGGCCGAGGTCTTCCTGCAGCTGCTCCACCACGGCCTCGCCCATGCCGGTCTGGTCCACGGCGATACGGGCGGGCGCGTAGTGCGCCGCGAGCGCGCCCACGATCGCCCGCTGCTGGCTGAAGGGAATGCCGTGGCGCACCACCAGCTCGCGCAGCCAGAGCACGTCGCCCACGCGCTCCAGCACGGCGGCGACCCAGAGATCGCGGCGCCGCGCTACGTCCACCCCGATCGCGGCAGCACCGCCCGCGAAGGCGGCGGGGTCGCCTGCCCCGGACTCCTCGCAGGCGCGGATCGCCTCCCAGCCGAGCCAGGCGCCCGCGCCGGCGGCGGGGATGCAGTCCAGCTCCTCGCCCGCGTGGCTACCGTATTCCGCCCGGAGCGCCGCCTCCCACGCGGCCTCGGCCGCGGCCGTGGGCGGCTGGCCCTGGGCCGCGGCGATAGGGCTGAAGAGGCCCTGCTCCAGCGCCTCCTTGAGCGTGATGCGGTGCAGCGAGCCGGGCCTGGCGCCGTCGCGCAGGTCGCGGCACAGGGTGGCGAAGGGATTGGCCTCGCCGTTGTGGCTGCTGATGACGTGCGCGCGCCCGCCCCAGACGCGGAAGGCCATCGCCGCCTTCAGCACCTGGCCGAGATCGTCGACGAAGGCGGCCTCGTCGATGA
>JAJDVM010000058.1 GCA_022826125.1 Defluviicoccus sp. | reverse complement strand
CGAGGATTGCGATGACGACGATCGATGCGGATGCCCATGTCCTGGAGACGCCGGAAACCTGGCGCTATCTGCGCGAGGACGAGCAGGGCTACGCCCCGATGGTCGTCACCCGCTCGTCCGGCAGGCAGGATCGCGGGCTCGAAGGCCAGGCGGTCGAGGAATACTGGGTGATCGACGGCTCGATCCTGCCCAAGGAGGACAATGTCGGCAGCGACACCACCCGGGACACGCGCGAGATGCGCGACATCCCGGCGAGGCTCGCCCACATGGACCGGCTCGACGTCGACATCCAGGTGCTCTACCCGACGCTGTTCCTCCGGCCCATCACCATGAAGGCGGGCGTCGAGATGGCGCTCAGCCGGAGCTACAACCGCTGGCTCGCCGATATCTGGCGCCAGGCGCCGGAGCGGCTGCGCTGGGTGATGTCGCCGCCGCTCCTGGCCATGGACAAGCTGGACGAGGAGCTCGATTTCGCCCAGGAGAACGGCGCGGTCGGCATCTTCATGCGCGGGCTCGAATGCGACCGCACGCTCAACGACCCCTATTTCTTCCCGGTCTACGAGGCGGCCGAGGAGCGGAACCTGCCGATCTGCATCCATTCGGCGACCAACAGCCCGACGATGCACCGCTTCTTCCTCGACGATTCCGGGTTCTCCAAGTTCAAGCTCGCGACGATCGGCGCGTTCCACACCCTGATCTATCACGCGGTTCCCGCTCGCTTCCCCGGGGTCCGCTGGGGCTTCATCGAGGTGTCGAGCCAATGGGTGCCCTACGTCCTCAACGATCTCTCGATCCGCTTCGAGAGAAAGGGCACGCCGCTCGGCGACGACGTGCTCAGGCGCAACAATATCTGGGTCGCCTGCCAGGTGACCGACGACCTGCCCTACGTGCTCGGTTACACCGGCGAGGACCATGTGGTGATCGGCACCGATTACGGCCACGCCGACACTGCGACCGAGATCGAGGCGCTGCGCCTGCTCAAGACCGACGGGCGGGTGGAGCCCCGCGTGGTCGACAAGATCCTCGACGACAACGCCAGGGCATTCTATGGGCTGGGATGACGCGCAGGCGCGGCACCCGGCATCTTGACACCGATTTCGGTGCGCATCACGATGCACGAATGCGGACCACATTGACGCTCGATCCGGACGTGGAGCAACTCCTCCGGCGGGAAATACGCCGGACGGATAGCAGTATGAAGGCAGTCGTCAACGATGCCTTGCGTCTCGGACTCGGTGCACGGGGCAAGCCTCCCCGGTCGCCTCGTTACAGGGTTGAGCCCCACGCGTTCGGTCTGAAGCCGGGCCTCGACAGGGACCGGCTCAACCAGCTTGTCGACGAGGTGGAGGCCGAAGAAACTGCCGGTCGCCACGGCCGGTGATCGTTCCCGACGTCAACCTGTTGTTGCACGCCCACGACTCGCAGTCCCCTCGTCACGAGGCGGCGCGGGAATGGTGGGAGGCCCTGATGAACGGCGTCGGCGGAATCGGCCTTCCCTGGGTCGCCATGCTGGGATTCGTGCGCATCGCCACGAATCCCAGGGTTTTCGACAACCCGCTCGACGTGGTCGGCGCCTGCCGGCAGGTTCGGGCGTGGCTTGGCAGACCGCAGACGGTAATCGTTCACCCGGGAGACCGTCACGCCGACATTCTGTTCTCTCTTCTTGAAGAAGTGGGTTCCGCCGGCAATCTGACAACGGACGCACATCTCGCCGCCCTGGCGATCGAGCACCAAGCGGAACTTCACTCCACCGACGCCGACATGGCGCGGTTCCCCGGTCTAAACTGGACGAACCCGCTCGCTTGACGTGCCCGGCGAATCGGATCGGTCGAACATGCGGGCAATCCGCCTCATCCGCTCCGCTCCGAGCCGCCGCCCAGGAACGGGCGGATCGCCTGGCGGAAGGTCTCGCGCATGCGAGCGCTGTGGATCAGCGGGTAGTCGTATTTCGGCGGTGGGCCGGGCTCGATCTTGAGGCAGCCGAAGACCGGACCCCTGGCGGCGAGGAGTTCCGGGAGCATCGCGGAGAAGCGGTTGAGGCCGTCGAAGGAATGGACCTCCGGATAGCCGGCGTCGCGCGCGAAACCGGCGAAATCGACCCGGCCCCGGCCCGGGATCGGGTGGTTCCCGTTGGCCTCGTAGGTGCCGTTCTCGACCACGAAATGGACCAGGTTCTCGGGCGCCGCCTCCGCCATGGTCACCAGGCTGCCGAGATTCATCAGGAGCGAGCCGTCGCCGTCGAGCACGACGATCTTGCGGTCCGGCAGTCCGATGGCAAGTCCCAGCGCGTGCGAGGAAGCCTGCCCCATCGCCCCGATGCTGACGAAGTTGAGCGGGCTCGGGTCGATCGCGATCCACTCGAACGCCGACGTGTAGGCCGGGACCACGATCGCGTCGCCGCGATGCTCGGCGATTTTCCGGAAACACTCGTCGCGGCGCATCATCGCTCGATCCTCCGTCCGATCAGCGCCACCAGCGGCCGGGATTCCGCGTAGGCCCGGTCGATCGCCGGGGCGAGCAGGGCGACGTCGGAAGAGGTCTCGATGCCGATGCGGTCGATCCCCATCGCGTCCAGCACGGGCTCGATGATCCGGACGCCGTAATTTTCGGACTCCGATGCCGGCCGGTCGGGCTCCTTTCCCAGCAGGCCGACGACCATGCAGATCGGCAGCCCGTACTCCACCCCGGTCGCGCGGACCGAGTTGAGCGAATCCATCAAGCCGGTCTGCTGCATCAGGAGAACCGCGCGCTTCTCGCAATAGGAGAGGCCGGCGCAGATGGAAACGCCCTCGTCCTCCTTGCAGAGGCGGATCAGGCGGATGTCGGGATCCTCCGACAACGGCCGCAGGATGCCGCCGCTGGTCACGATGTCGGGCAGCGCCGCGACATGGCGGACCCCGGCGGCCTTGATCGCGTCGATGATCTCGCCGCCGAGCGGGGTGTCGTCGGTCTCCATCAACTTTCCGCCGCCTCGATCAGCAGCGCGGCGGTTTCCTCCGGCATCGTCACCATCGCGTCGTGGCCGGTCGGCAGCTCGCGGTAGCGCCAGGTCGGGTCGTTCCGGATCCGCTTCGCGAGGACCTTGAACGGCGCCGGACCTTCCGAGCCGGCGCAGAGGATATAGGTGCGCGGCAGGCCGTCGGAGCCGCCGTTCTCGAGGCGGATCGGCTCGATCTGGGTACGCACCGGGTGCGGCGTGATGCGGCGTTCCACCCAGCGATAGGGCTCCGGCGGATCCGTCGGGATGTCGAACATGTTGGTGTGACCTACCATTAGAACTGCGGTGGTCGTTTGGACACTCGGCGAGATCGTTCGCTCTCCTTTGTAGGTTGTTGAGGTTATTGGGCTTTTAGTCGGTCGTCAAGGATTTTTGTTGCCTGTTTCTTTGGAAATACATATCTGGTATATATCTGTTTCTGGTGGCATTAAGGGAAGTCCATGTCGGGGACGAGGTGCGGGAAGGCGCGGGTTTCGACCGATGAAGGCGTGGCCGTGGGCCCGGACTGCCGGTGGATACACCGAGGATACACGGTTTTCCCGGGTTTGCGAAATGGCGTAGGAGTTTGGCTGAGCGGGACGCGGCTTGCCGGCGCCTTGTATCCACGGGGAGGCGGGGCGTGAGGGGCGGGGAGCGGAAGCGCCAGCGCAGCCTCTACTGCAACGCGGCGGAGCGGAAGACGATCCGGGGCAAGGCGGCGGCGGCGGAGAAGACGGTGTCGCGCTACCTGCTCGACCTTTCCGTGGCCGACGATCCCGACCGCCATGCGGTGGCGCTGACGGCGGCGGAGCAGGAAGAGCTGCGCGACGGGGTGAGGGAGGTCCGCGGGCTGGCCTATCTGCTCAGGCGCGAGCTTCCGGGCGGCGTCGGTCTGAACCTTCTGGCGGCCATATCGGTTCTGGCGCGGGCGCGTCTCGGATGAGACGGTCGAGGCGGCGGCGGGGCAGGCCGGAGGCCAACCACCTGTCGATGTCGGCGACCGACACGGAATGGGAGGAGGTTCGCCGCAAGGCGGACCTCCGGGGTCTTCCGATGGCGCGCTACCTGGTGGGTCTTGCCGAGCGCGACGGGGGCGAGGGCGAGCCGGCGATGGCGCTTGCCGAGGACGAGCAGCGCGAGCTTCTGGAGGCGGTTCGGGATATTCGGTCCCTGGTGCTAGAGGGCGCGGACGCCGCACCCCTGGTTCGCGACATGCAGGAGCGGGTTGCGGTTCAGTTCGCTTCGTGGTCTCGGGCGATGGTTCGCTCTGGCCGCCGGGACGGTCTGATGGAGGCTCTGGCTGCGGTGCTGGGCGAGGATCGCGCACGCATCGTTGCGTCCTCCCTTGCGTCGAAGACCCCGGCGGCGGACGCGCCGGAGGAGGAGACCGGTCAGGGCAGTCTGCTGTGAGGCGGGTCGAGGAGGACAGGACTTGAGCGGGAAGGACGGGACGCGGCCGGGGCCGGATCTTCTGGCGAGCCTGCCGGGCGAGGGCCGGGCGTCGGATGCGGCGCTTGTGGAGGCGGTCCGGGCGGCTCTGGGGGCGATGCGGGACGCGGTCGGGTCGGAGATCGCGGCGCTGCGCGAGGAGGTGGCGGGTCTGCGGCGCGCGGCGGAGGCGGGCCGGCCGGAGCCGGCGACGCGGGAGGACCTCGACCGGTTGGGCGGGCGTCTGGAGGAGAGGATGGAGTCCCTGCCGTCCCCGTCCGGCGGGGGAGCGGAGGACGCGGCGCGGGCGGCCGCGGCGGCGGATCGGGCCGAGGCGGCGGTGGAGCGGCTCGCGGACCGGATTGGGGCGATGTTCGGCAGGCTGGATATCCGGCTTGCCGCGATGAGCCCGAAGGATGGGGCGGCGGAAAAGATCGAGGCCGCGCTCTACACGATG
>JAJDVM010000024.1 GCA_022826125.1 Defluviicoccus sp. | reverse complement strand
GCAGAGCGACCGTCGGAAAAGCAACCCGAAAACCGGTCCACAAGGCCTATCGCCCGGTCGGTCGCCCCCAGAAGCAGCGCGCCGGCGTCCGAGGTCATCCTACCGCCGCCGAAATCGGCCACGACATCGCGGCCTTTCAGGGGTGCAAATCGCATCGGGGTCGGGTTACACTCTGTAAGCATCGGGGCGCTCCTCTGCAACCGGGCAAGGCTTTGTTGCAAAAGAACTTTCTCATATGCAGAGCCCCGATGCACCTACCCCCGGTGAGAAATCCGGGATAGCGCCTTGCGCCTCCACGGGAAGTCGGACACGCGGTAGCCCGGCGCCATGATCGACGGCAAGTGACCAGCGGACTAAATCGCGGGCAAGTTTCCCAAGGTGATGGGTTTCAGGGGCGCCTGGGGATCGTGCGCCAACTCCGCGGCCCTGCGAATAATCGCCTTGATGGCCATCAGCAGGAATTGCTGCTCTTGCGACGTGAGTTCGCGGCTGAGGCCTTCCGCCTTACGGGCGCCGGCTCCGCCCTTGGCGGAACAGAGCCGTCCAAGGTCTTCGAGAACCTGTCGGTCGATGCAGTACTTCCTTGCCGCCGCCTCGCGTCTTCTCTGGTGCTTTCCTGTGGAGGCTTCGAGGACGGTAAGGCAGAAATACGCCATGCTCGTCAGCGGTTCCCTGCCTGCATGATGGCCGGTGAATCGAAGATACATGCTATCGACGTCCGGGCTTCGCGCGAGGCCCATTGACGGCGGAGAGGGGTAGGCAAGAGGCGCGGCGATGACCTGCGGAGTACCCAACGCGACGGCAACCCGAATGGGCTTGGGCCGCGCGAGTGTGACCCCCGGTGTCGGTTTCCGGTCCTCAATCTCCGCCCAGTCGAACTCCAGCTTGAGGGCGTTCGGCCCATATTCGAGCGCTGCGTTGAGTTCCCAGGCCCGGATGTAGCCGTCGACCGCGTCGCGTGCTTCCCGTTCGGTGGCATGATGGCCATACAAGGCGAACCGAACATTCCCGTCCTCGAGGCGAAGATCGAAGCCGTTTGTGCGGGTGCGGAGGGATTTCGCGCTCGAATAATCGAACTCCGGGCCGTGCCGGACCTTGTAGTTCAGGGCGACGACGTGCGGATCGTTCATGTTTGCGGTGTACAGGAGTAGCGACTGGTGGGGAAGGCAGATGGGATTCGTGGCGCCAAAGGACAAGTTGGTGCAGTGGTGCCGACAAGATTGGATGGGATAGTCGGACTGTGGGCTCGACTCACTCCGAACCTTCGCCCATCGTCTCATCCAAATGACGAGGGGCCGTTACCGGGGTCGGGCCATGCGCCGCGGAGTTGCGCTCCGATTGACGCTCCGGACGCAGACACCCTAACTTGTGCAGAGGTTGGAACGGGGCCGGATCGCCATGGCGACAGTCGAGAATGCGGGAAAGGGACGCTGGATCGTCCATCTGGGAAGTCCCGACGAATCCCGCGTGACCGTCGAAGTGAACATGAGCGCGGAGACGGCCAGGCGCATCGCGGAGCGGGAGACGGAACGGATCGCGGCGCTGAATCCCGGCCGGGACGATCTTGATGCGCAGAGCGTGGGATCGGCGGTGATGTCGGTGCTGGGGCTGTACGCGGCCGGCGGGACACCCTGAGGCGCCGCTAATCCTCCTGCCGCAGCCCGGCGACGCGCTCGGCCTGCTCCTCCGACGGGAAGCCCGACAATGGCAGGGTCTGGCGCCAGCCGCCCTCCGGGTCGGCGATTTCGACGCGGAACGCGCCTTCCGGCGTAACCTTGACGACGCGGCAGACGGTGCGCTGGCCCAGATGGGCTTCCAGGAGCGGCACCAGATCCCGCGGCGTGCAGGCCAGATCATGGCCGCGGAGGAACCCGCCGTCGCTGGTCAGGATCGCATTGACGCCCGCAAGATCGCCCGCGGCCGCGACCTGGGCGTCTTCGAACGAGAGGCGCTCATAGCCGAGCGCAGTGTCGAGTACCTCCTCCGTCAGCGGCAGGACCTTCAGAATCCGCATGAGTTGGGCGGCGAGGAGGCGTTCGCGCCGGCCTCTTCCCGGCCCCGGCTCGGCACCGTGGTGGCAGATCACCCCGAAGGCGGAGGCGCAGACATGGCCCCTGACGGCACCGGCTTCAGCGAAGGTCAACGCGCGTGCCGCCGGAACCGCGTTCTCTCTTTGCAGGAATACGTCAAGAAGCACGTTCGCATCGAACAGCACCGTCGGGGATTCGCCGTCGCGAAGGCGGGTTTCGAGGTCAGGCGGCACCGGGCCGTGCGGCGCGCCGGGCTTCGGGCTCCGCGCCGGGCCTCGCTCCGGCGGCCTGTTCGTCGACCAGTGCGCCGAACATTTTCTCCACGGCAGGCGACAAGCCCACCCCGGTCACTTGTGTCACCGGAGCTTCGGGGCTGGTATCCGCCGCCTTATCGCGCTGTTTCGAACCGGTCATGGCTCCCTCCGGGCATCCGGCGCACCGTGCCACAGGCGGCCTCGACTGGCAATTCGCTCATGCCGGTCCCTCGGTCATGGTCTCCTGCATCACGTCGTGCGCCTCGGTCACGAGCTGGTCGAGCTCGTTCTCGTGCCCGGCGTCGAGCAATTGCTCGCGGTTTAGCGTCGCCAGCACATATGCCATGCGCCAGGTGGACTCGATGAGCGCGAGGTGGCCCGGCGACAGAACGGCCGGCGCCGCCTCCGCGATCCGGCCCTCGGCGGCGGCGAGCGCGCCCGAACGGGCGAACTCGCCGGCGGGAATGCCCTGCCGCGCGGCCGCCCGCTCGATCAGTGTCCATTCGGACTCGGCGAAGCGGATGGAGTGCGAGCGGCGCGCGACGGCGCGGCTTTCGCTCTTTCCGTTGCTCGTTCGGGCAGTTTTCTGATCGTTGCGGGCCATTCCGGGTGCTCCCATGAGCCGGCGCCGGGACGGCAACCGGCAAGATCCCATGCGGGAATCCACCGCCGGGCGGTCCGGCATCGAGCGAATTCCTCCCGCTTCGCGAGGGCGCCGGGCTGCCCGGCGAAGCGCTGCCGCGGGACTGCCGGGATCGCGATTGCCGGGCGAACGGCGACCGCGGCCGGGGTCGACAGGTTGCCGCCGAGAGTAATCGCGCCCGCATTCCGGCGCAATGCGCCGCAATGCGCACCGGCATGGGGCGCAATCCGCCCACCGGTTCGGCCCGCCAAGGGACGACAGGGATACCCCCGGCTACGACAATCCCGCGGTTCCCGGGAGAATGCGCTCGTTCCGCGTCGCACCGGGAGGTCGTTGGCTGCGCTGGTCGTCGCCTGGCGGCGCCAGATTACGCCTGTCTACGCATTTCGCACCCCCGCAGCCCGCTGCGTCCGGTGTGAGAGAACCGCGCCCTCCGGGGCGTCGAAGGGACGAAATCGGCACGAGATGCGATGGGGAAATCGACGCTGGGGACCCCGGTGGAGGGGAGCCTCCGCGGCGCTTGAGCGGACGGCCTCGCCGACGCAAGCGAGGGCACTGGTGCGAAGCACCGTGCCGAGCGCGCCGGCGGCAGTTACGCCGTCGGCAGTGCGGCGGACGGTGCGCCGGGATCGGCGCGCGATCGCGACGAGGATCACGAGCGCGGCGCGAAGCGCTCGCGAGAATGACGGTGCCGCCGCAACACCGTCGGCGCGAAAGGAAACGGACCGCGCCGCTGCCGGAGCAACGACGCGGTCCGCAGCGGTGGCGCCGGCTACGCAGCGCACCGGGCCACCGGGATGCCGAGCTGGCGCGCGCGGTCGACGAGGTTCTCGGTGATGCCGGAGCCGGGGAACGCGATCACGCCCTTCGGCAGGAGGTTGAGCAGCTCCTCGTTGCGGCGGAACGGGGCAGCGCGGCCGTGGCGGTCCCAGTCCGGCTTGCAGACGACCTGGTGGACGCCGTTGCGCTCGGCCCAGCTTGCCGCGATCTTCTCGACGCCGGGGCCGCCGCCATGCACGAGCACGAGGTCGCCATGCTTGGCGCGTGCCTTGTCGAGCATGCGGATCACCGCCGCCGGGTCGGCGACGTCCTTGCCGCCGGCGATGGCAACGAGGGTTCCCTGCGGCAGGTGCGCCATGGTCGCGCGGTCCTTGCGGGCACGGACGAAGTCGCGGGCGTCGATGGCGGCGCTGGTGAGCGTGCCGGTCTGGCTGGTGTGGCTGCCGTACCGGGGCCGCCAGGTGTCGCCGGTCTCTTCGCGGTAGGCGTGCGCCGCCGCGTTGCGCATCTTCTCGAAGGCGTCGCGCCGGTCTCCGAGGTTCTGCGCGCGGTCGGTGACGAGCTCCAGCTCGCGCGACCTGATCTCGGTGCCGTCCTGGTCGCGCTGGAGGTCGCGCAGGTCCGGGCTGAGCCGGTCGACGCCGCGGTCGAGCCTCTGCGTCTGGGCATGCAGCATGTTGACGAAGCCCCAGAGCAGGCTCTCGCGCTCGTCGGCGAGCTGGGTGCCGTCGGGGCAGGCGCCCTGGCTGAGGATGCGGAAGGCCTCGCCGATTGCGGTCAGCGCATCGTCCTCGTCCCAGACCTCGCGGGGGTCGAGCTCGTCGCGCTCGGGGGTGGCGCCGAAGAGGGCGGCGTGTTCGCAGACGGTCGCGGTGGCGGAATGGGCGTCGCTCTCGAAGCGGTCGATGGTGTCGATGTTCACGACGATCTCCTTGACGATCGGGTTGCGGCGATCGGAGCGTTGCGCCCCGACGTGATGTTCTGTTGGGACACGCGCGCGCAGCAGAAGCACCTGGGCGTAGAAGCTCTTGGGGCGGAGTGGTGCGGAAAGTCGCCGATGGTGCGGAAGATCGCGTTCGCACAGCCGTTGCCGGATGTGCTCGGTCTCCGGCACGCGATCTTCACGGTCGTCGACTTTCACGGTCCGCCCCTAGAGCTTCTTGCCCAGGCCGCAGGGAGCGCAGCGACCGGAGGACCCCGAAGGGGTTGCTGGCGCGAGCACGTGTGGCACGATAGGACATCATGTCGAGGCAGGCATTTATCTCTCCCCTTGCACGGGCCCCCTCGGCGGTTCGGCTAGGCACGGCGTTCGGGATCAGGCACGGCGGCGCGTCACGCATCGGACCGCTCCACGAGCGCCCGCGCCGCCGCGCGCGCGAGCACCTCGGCGTGGCAGGGATGGTCTCCGACGCACCAGCAGGCCAGCCAGCACCCGTCCAGCTCCGCGAGCTCCTCCAGCGAAACCTCGCTTGCGTGGATGCGGCGCCAGAGGTGGACGCGGTAGCGGGCGACCGCCTCGGCATGGGTCAGACCCGAAGACACGCGGAACGGATTGCCCCACTTCGTGCGGCGGTCGACCAGCACGGTGTTGTTGACGACGTGCGCGTATTCGAATGCCTCGCGCAGCTTCGGCTCGCGCCTGAGATTGACGACGGCGGACATGATCTCCCTCCCTCCTCCGAACGGCTTGCCCGTTCGCAAGCTCTTCTCCCCTCCTGGCGCGGCGGCGGACTCCGAACCGACGGCAGAAAAAATGGGCGGCCGCCGAAGCAGCCGCCCGAGGTGAGGGAAGAAGGGAGGCAGGGCCTAGAACGGGATTTCCTGGCCCAGCCCGTCATCGCCGCCGGCCGGCGCGGTCGCCCCGTTCGCCGGCGCCTGCGCGGCCTGGTCGCCGTTGCCGCCGGTCCCGTTCGGCTTGTCGAGGAATTGCACCCTGTGGCCGGGCACAACCAGGATCTCGGTCGAGAAGCGGTTGGAGTCCTCGCCGTCCTTCTTCCAGCGCCGGGTCTGGAGCTTGCCCTCGGCGTGGACCAGGCGGCCCTTCTTCGCGTGGCGCTCCAGCATGTCGATCAGGCCGGGCTGGAAGGTGACGACCCGGTGCCACTCGGTCTTGTCGACCCGCTCGCCGCTGCCGTTGCGGTCGATGTAGCTCTCGTCGGTCGCGATGCTGAGATTGGCGACGCGGCCGCCGCTCGCGAGGTGGTTGACGGTGACGTCGGCGCCGAGGCGGCCGATCAGTTCGACGCGGTTCAATCCGAAGCTCATCACGATGCTCCTTCAGGTTCTGGTGATGACGATGGGTTGGCGAGCGGGCGGGACCGGCGAACGCTCTCACCGGCCCCGTCCCGCTCACTTTTCTCCCGCTACCCTCTACCTCCGGTCCGCCGGGGCCTCGCGGTCGGGGCAGCGCCGGGCCCGGTCGTCGGCCAGCGCGTCGCGGACCGTCCGGGCGTCGAGGCCGAGCTCCGCGAGAAGGTCGCTGCCGGCGGCTTGGATGGGGTCGTGGTCGGTATCGAAGGCGAACATGGTCGGGTCTCCTGTGTGGCGCCCGGCGGCGAGGAAGACCGCCTCCCTCTCCTCCGCCTGGTGCTCGCCCGGCATCGGCTCCTCTCGACCTCCCGGCCGGCTCTCCGCCGGACCGGCGCCCCCCGCCCCACCGCGGCGGTCGGAACCCGCCGGGACGGCATCGGGCGCCGGTCAGTGCAGGGTGCTGCCGTTCATGCCGCAGGCGCCGGCGCGCAGGCAGCGCGCGGCGAAGGCGGTCCAGGAGCCGCGGTCGCGGTGGCCGAGCCTGCGGTTGAGGCGTTCGCACAGGGCGAGGCCGTCGGCATGGCTGAGCGCCACCAGCGCGGTGGGGATGGCGAAGGCGAAACCTTCGACCAGGATGCGGATCTGCGCCGGCTCGCCGTCCCCGTCTGGGGCCGGCCAGAAGCAGTAGTCGGGATCGTCTGGAATGCAGGCGGGCATGTTGGAAACTCCTTCCGTGGGAACCGGACCGGCGGTCGCCAGGCCGGCCATACGCATGGCGGGAGGGGCCGGCGCCGGCGGCGGCAGGCGGCGGACGACGGGCCGGCAGCGCAGCAAGGAACGCCCCCGCCGCTCTTGTCCCGGACATCGGTCCGGGGCCGCGCCGGCTCACCAGGGCGGGGCGGTGAAGGTCGCCATGGCGCTCACGTCCGCGACCACCTCGACCTCGCTGCGCCCCAGCTTCTCGAAGACGAGGCAGAGCGCGACGTCGGCTTCGCTGTCGTAGGGTCCGTGCTCCCGGCCGGTGGCGATTTCGATCACCGTCCAGCTCGGGTCCCAGACCGGGATGCCGCGGAACGCCCCCGAGCCCTCGCGGTGGTTGCGCGAGCAGGGCTCGCAGCGCGCCACCCCCGGCGACGGCGCGTTGCACTCTACGCAGCGGCCCCCGGCCCGCCGTTCGGCATAGCGGGCGCGCCGGGCGGCGTATTCCGCCTCGCGGTCGCGGCGCCCGTCCTTGGCGATGGCGCAGAGCGCGCAGTAGGCCGCGCCGTCGAAGACCGGGGTCCGGCACTTGACGCAGACCCCGGCGGCGCGGCGGGCTTCGTAGCGCTTCCGCGCGGCGTTGCAGCAGGCCTTGCACTCGGCTGCCCCGTCGGCGGGCTTTCCGCAGGTCGTGCAGTCGCCCCTGGCGCGCCGCTCGGCATAGCGCCGGCGGTCGGCTTCCCGCCTGGCTTCCGGGTTGCGCTTCCGCCGCCGGTACTTGGCCTTGGCGCAGGGATCGCAATAGGCCTTCCCGCCGGGCGCGGGGGTCTCGCAGGCGACACAGAGGCCGGCGGCCCGGCGTTCGGCATGGCGCGCGCGTTTCGCGGCTCGCCGGTCCTCGCGGCACGGCTCGCACATCGACCGGCCCTCCTCGGGCGGAACATGGCCGCAGCGGATGCAGAGGCCGGCCGCCTTACGGGCTTCGCTGCGCCGGCGGCTGCGCTTGCGGCCGGAGCGGCGCCGGGCCTCGGGATCGCGTCCGCCATAGGGTATCCCCTCGGCCTTCACCCGTGCGTCACGGGCGCGGTCGCGGGCGCGATGCTCCTCCGCGCAGGGCTCGCAGGTCGTGCGTTCGGGGCGCGCCTCGGCGGCCCCGCACTTGGTGCAGAGGCCGGCGGCCTTGCGCTCGGCGTGCAGCCGGCGGGACCGCTCGCGCTCGTAGCGCTTCACCTGTTCGGGGTCGCGCCGCGGCTTCCCCGCCGCGCGCAGCCGTGCGTCCCGGGCCCGGCTCGCCGCATTCCGCTTCTCGTTGCAGGGCGCGCACAGGCGGCGCCCGGGCAGGGGTTCGGTCCTGCCGCACCTGGTGCACAGGCCGGCTTCGATACGCGCGGCGGTGCGCCTGGCGACGCGCTCGCGGTCGCGCGCGCGCCGCCTGTCGGGGTCCCGATAGGCCATCGGCTGCCTCCATCGATATCGCAATGTGGAAAGGCGGACGCCCGGCCGGCGGCCCGACCCCCCGCGCGGCGGCGGGAGCGGACCGCGGCGGGCCGGCGGGACGTCCGGCGGTGCGGCCGTTCAGCCCTTCTGGCGGCGGTCGTGGAACAGGCCCGAGGCGATGTCGCCCCAGATTTGCACGCCGCCGCGGGTCTCGAGCCCGGTGCAGACGATGATCTCGGTGCGCGCCGGGCGCAACTCCTTGACCGCCTTCAGGGTCGCGGTGACGTAGTTCGCCCTGCGCCGGCCCTTGCCCTTCGTCGGGGCCGGGTCGGGGCAGCGGCGGATATCGCCGTCGATCAGCGCCTTGAAACGCTCGACGACGTACCGTTCGTCGGAAAGTCCGCTGCCGAAGAAGTGGGTCACGAAGGTGCTCGCCGTGTTGCCGGGAATCGCGATCGCTGCGCTCATGCTGCCGTCTCCGTCTTGCCGTGGTGGATTGCGGCGGCCGGACGCCCTCCCCCGGACATCCTCAACGCCGTCCCCCTCACGGCCAGACTCTCCCTCCCGGCGGCGGGGTGCGGTTCGTGGCCGACGAAGGCAACGGACGCGCGACGGCAATCCCCGGTGTTCGCCGCGGCCGCGCCGGCAGGACCGGACCATGGACGCCGGCGCGGTTGCGCAACGGCGCGGCGATCCGATATTGGCGGAACAGGCGAACGCGCGAATACACTCCCGCCAACATCACTCCGACGCGGCACGGTATTGAATGCTCGAACATCTTGAACTGGAGAATGTCGGTCCCGCGCCGGAGATGGCGCTGGATCTGCAACGCCGGCTGAACCTGATCACCGGCGACAACGGGCTCGGCAAGAGCTTTCTGCTGGACGTCGCGTGGTGGGCGTTGACGCGCAAATGGCCCCGCGACCTCAACCCGCGCCTGACCTCCGGCTATCCGGCGCGCCCGACCGATATCGCACGGCCGGCGAAGCTGCGCTTCGCGTTGACGACGGATGCCGGAAACAGTCGTAGCTTCGAGAGCACCTATTCCGCCCGCGACCAGGGCTGGACCGGGCAGCCCGGGAGGCCTTGGAGTCCCGGGCTGGTCATTCACGCGCACGCCGACGGCGGCTTCTCGGTCTGGGACCCCGCGCGGAACTACTGGAAGAGACGGGGGAACATCGACGTCCAGGACCGGCTGCCGGGGTATGTCTTCTCGCCCCAGGAAGTCTGGACCGGACTGACGGCGGAGATCGAGGGCCGGGCGACCAGGGTGTGCAACGGCCTTCTCGACGACTGGTCGAGCTGGATCAGGGAGAGGGGCGACAGTGCACGCCGCATGTCGGAGGTCGTGGGGGCGCTGGCCGTTCGGGGCGAGCCCTGGGAGGTCGGCCCGCTCCTGCGCCTGTCCGTCGACGATGCGCAGGACATTCCCTCGATCAGGACCGATTACTCCGGCGCGGTTCCCATCGTGCATGCGTCGTCCGCGGTGCGCCGGATAGCGGGACTGGCCTACATGCTCGTGTGGGCCTGGAGCGAGCATGAGCGCGCCGCGGAACAGCTCGGCCTACGAATCGCCGGGCAGGTCGTTCTGCTGTTCGACGAAATCGACGCGCATCTCCATCCCCGGTGGCAGCGGACCATCGTGCCCGCGATTCTCGGCGTCATGGACCGCCTGACCGACAGCGACGCGAGCGTGCAACTGATCGCCGCCACGCATTCCCCGCTGGTGCTGGCCTCGGTGGAGCCGCATTTCGACGAGGAGCGCGACCGGCTGTTTCACCTCGATTTCCGCGACGGGCGGGTGCGGCTCGATGTCATGCCGTGGGCGCCGCAGGGGGACGCGCTCAACTGGCTGGTCTCGGACTTCTTTGGACTCCGGCAGGCGCGGTCGGTCGAGGCCGAACGTGCCATTGACGCGGCGCAGGCATACATGCGCGGCGACACGCTCCAATGCCCGGAGGATCTCAGGGAGCCCGAGCGCATCCACGAAGAACTCCAGCGCGTGCTGGCCGGGCACGATCCGTTCTGGCCGCGCTGGGTCGTGTGGACGGAACGCGAAGGCGGTGGACAATGATCCGCTTCGAGCGCGTCCCCGAGCCGGCGGAGTTTGCCGGGAAGGCCAGGGCGCCGGGCGAGGCATGGCTCGCCGCCAATCCCGGCGCCCGGCGCCCGAAGGACTACTGGACGCCCTTCAAGGGAGCACTGGCCGACGGCTTCCGGAATCTGTGCGCCTACTCGGCGATGTACGAGCCCGTGGGCACGGTGGACCACTTCGTGAGCTGCCACGAGGACCGGTCGAGGGCCTACGAGTGGGACAACTATCGCTACTGCGCGGCGTGGATCAATTCGAGCAAGGGCAACGTGCCGGCGGCCCGCCTCCTCGATCCGTTCGACATCGGGGACTGCTGGTTCGAACTCCACCTGCCGTCGTTGCAGTTGAGGGTTTCGGACACCGTTCCCGACGAGATTCGGGATCGGGCGGAATACGTGCTGACCAGGCTGCGCCTGCGCGACGACGAGCGGGTGATGCGTCAACGCCGGGAGTGGTACCGCATGTATCAGGGCGGGGAGATTTCGATGGACGGACTTGAAGGGAAGGCGCCGCTGATCGCAGCAGCCTTGAGCTAGAGATTCACTGGATGCGCACGGCCGAAGATAACTTCGCTGGTCGCCAGTGCATCTTCAAGGGAGAACACCGATGAAGATATACGCTTCCAAGGACGAAATCTACAAGGACTTTACCATCACGCTCAAGTTTGGACTGGAGCGCGACGTTCATGTCCGAGATTATGATAAGATCCTTGACGCTTTTGCACGTGATTGTCGCGCCAAGCTCTCACAGTTCCCCCGCCAAGTGGCCAACTACCAAACGCCCCATCCGATTTCGGCCGGATTCTTCATCGAGATTCCGGTTCAAGGCGATACAGGACAGGAACTCGGAGTCCGCCTTATCTTACTGGAGCACGAGACAGGTTGGGAATTCTTTATCCTATTGGCGTCAACGCTTGCCCTTTGGCTTGGACTGAAAGTTGCTGAGCAGATCGCCGAGAAAGCGATCGATTCGGCAATGAAACAAACCGCGGCGTTCATGAAACAACAGTGGTCAGGATTGATCCGAGGCGGCGTTCGGATCGACCACGTGGAGATTCAGACAGAGAAAAAAGGCGTAATGCGCATTCCATTTTCCAGTTCGATGCGAATCAGATCGACTGCCTGATGAAAAAGTTCCCGTGCATATCTCACCTCAACGACTGCAATGCCGAGTGCTTTGGAAGCTCGCTTGTGCAACCCCCGTCCAGGTCCGGTACGCTTCAGGCATTGGATTGAAGGTAGGCGTCCAGCAGTGACCATGGATACTCGGATGTGAAAGACATGGATATCTCCGCGAACGCCATCGAAGTGGCGCTTCGCAAGCTTTCCGAGCTTCCGAGGCCCGTCAGCAGCTGGCACGTCGAGACCGGCCCCGACTCCACCGAAGATCCCGCCGTCTGGGTCTGGGTGATGCTCAAGGACGACGACGTCGAGTTCGCGAAACGATCCCGGTTACGCTCGATCATTCGCGATCTCGTACACGATACGGTCGGCTCCTCCATGCTCGTCTATGTCCGCTTTCGCGGCGCGTCCGAGGTGGAGCAGGACCAGGATGATGAACGACACTGATCCGGACCTCGACCGATTGCAGAATTTGCCGGAGTCCTTCCAGTGAGCGGGCGCGACAGCACGGGCGTTGAGGAGCGGCGCGTCATCCTGATAAGATTTCCAGCGGCATGGAACGCGACCGGACCAAGTCTTGGGCTGACTAGGAGACGATAGATGACGCAGCACCATGGAATGACGCATCTGGACGGCATGCGGATGCACTGCAATGCTGGTCACAACCCGCATGACGAGGATCGCTTCGGACGAATGTTCCCGCTGTCTCCGTCGTATGTGCCGGCGGACGTGTTGGCCGACATCGGATGCAAGTCTGGACCGATGAACGACGGGGGTCAGTCGCATCCGACCCGTACGGTGGCCGTCGGGCATGTGTTCTTTGGACAGTTCGTAGACCACGATATCACGCTGGATACTTCGTCCAGCTTCGAGCGCGTGAACGTTCCGAGTGAAACCCCAAACGTGCGCACGCCGACGCTGGATTTGGACTGCGTCTACGGCTCGGGTCCAGAGGCGCAACCCTATCTCTACGATCAGAAGGATGGCTCGTTCAAGGGCGTACGCCTGCTGACAGGCGCGGACCTCCCGAACAATGTTGATGAGCGGAAGCAGATCGCGCAGGTCAACGATCTTCTGCGCAACCATCGGGGCACCGCGATCATCGGTGATCACCGCAATGACGAAAACCGAATCGTGAGCCAGCTTCAGCTCGCAATGATCAAATTCCACAACCTCGTAGCGACGACGCTCCACAACGCGGATCAGACGCTCAAGGAGAGCGAGCTCTTCGAGGAGGCGCGCCGGGAGACCACCTAGCACTACCAGTGGGCTGTCGTAAACGACTTTCTCGTTACCATGTGCGGCAGGCCGGTAGTCACAGACATTCTGGCTTGTGGCCGACAGTTCTACTGCCCGGCCGTGCCGCAGATTCCGATTGAGTTCGCAGTGGCGGCCTACCGGTTCGGACACTCGATGGTGCCGATGAAGATCCGGGTCCAGAAAAAAGCCAATCCCTTCGATTTGTTCTCGGAGCAACTTGGTATGGGGTTCTCCGCGGTGCCCAGCCCGGATGCAATCGTCGACTGGCGCGAGATGTTCTCCCCGTCGGGCAACGCGAATGCGCAGCGAGCCGAGCGGCTTGATACCAAAATGGCTTCCCAGCTACTCGATCTATCGATTATCACGTCGGGCGAGAAATCGTTGGCAACCCGGAACCTTCTGCGTGGTAACAGCTTCCTACTGCCCGGCGGTGACAAGGTGGCCCGGCACATGGGCCGCCCGGCAGACGAAATCGACAAAGTGATGCAGAAGATTGCCGATGTGTCGCAGAATCGCATTACCGAGGGTGCCCCCCTCTGGCTATACCTGCTTGCCGAGGCCGAGGTGATCGGTCGCAAGACCGAGCACACACAGGACGATCCAGGTGAAGGACTCGGACCCGTCGGGGCACGTATAGTCGCAGAGGTGCTGATCGGCCTGCTGGAACTGGACGAGCGCAGCTATCTCGGTGCCGACCGCAGTTGGACCCCGGAAGCCGAATGGGACAGCATTGGCAAGATGATGTTGGCGGTCAATTCGAACTATTTTTCGGATGAACAGGGAGGCCGGGCTGGGTAGGAGGGAGCAGCAATGCCCCCGCCTACTCGTAAGCGTTCGTGTCCCCGGGGACGAAACACGCGCGGTCGCCACCGGAGTGATGCAGTCCTGAGGGAAGCCGCAACCTTCCGACGGTTCAGCCTTCCCTGTCTCCGCTCTCATCCCCCGGAACCCGAACGGTTACCGCCACCTTTCGACCCGGTGAATGCGGTATTGAAGCGGCTTCGGGCGCGGGACTTCGAAATCAATTGGTACCTATACGATGCCCGACCGCTGTAGGTATCCTGCGCTTGGTTCGGATGATACCTATAACACATTATTTATATTGATATAAATTCCGTATTGTGATCTCGGGCATCGGAACGTGGGTTACCCCGACATGGTGCTCGTCCACGGCGGCGCCCCCGGCGTCGAGAAGATCGCGGCGGGCTGGGCCGAGAAGAACGGCGTGCACCAGATCGTCTGCAAGCCCGACTGGGACCGCCACGGCCGCGCCGCCCCGTTCCGCCGCAACGACGAACTCCTCAACCTCCTGCCGAAGGGCGTCATCGCGTTCCCCGGCTCCGGCATCACCGAGAACCTCGTCGACAAGGCGAAGGAGCTCGGCATCCCGGTCGACAAGGTCGCCGCGTAGCCGGCACCGCCTCGACGGGCCGCGTCGTCGCTCCGGCGGCGGCGCGGCCCGTTTTCCATGCGCACACCGCCCGCACCGCTCGCCTTCGCGTCGCGCGTCGCCTGCGGCGGCTCCGCCGCTCTTCCCTCGCAACTCGTTCGTCCGTCGCCGGCGCTCGCGATGCTCGCTTCGTTGACGGTGACCCCCGCGTACGTCGTGACAACGCTGCCGACGACGGTGCCCGACATGGATGCGCCTGCGCGCGTTCGTTCGATGGTGTCGGGCGCGTCGCTTCGCGACCGGGCTATCCGCTCAAATCTCCGGTCGCTGGCGCTCCCTGCGATAACCGCTCCTATCCCTCGCGCCTCCGC
>JAJDVM010000078.1 GCA_022826125.1 Defluviicoccus sp. | reverse complement strand
TCCGGTCGGCTTCCGAGATCGTCACGTCGTCGAACCACTCGGCCGCGCAGTCCACGTTCTCGAACGGCCAGTCGACCGAGAACATGATCCGGTCGGCACCCACCTCCAGCATCGTGTCCACCAGGCTCTGCGTGCGGAAATTGCCCGAGGTCGTGATGTGGAAGTTCTCCTGGAAATAGTCGCCGAGCTTCCGCTTCGCGGGGTACGCCGGCGGCGCGTTGGTCCAGCTGTTGCGGTTGTCGCAGCGCCAGATGCTGAACGGCAGGCCCTCGCCCATGTGGCCGAGCACGATCTGGATTCCCGGATGCTCGTCGAACAGGCCGGACGCCATCAGCCTCAGCGAATGCACGGCGGTCTCCTGCCCGAACGCCCAGGTCGGGCCGAGCAGCCAGGGATGGCCCTCGTAGATCTGCGCCATGCTGGGCAGCGGGTTGCGCGGATGCAGGTAGAAGGGCGCCTCCAGCGCGGCGACGACGC
The DNA here is from genome assembly GCA_022826125.1 of Defluviicoccus sp. Taxonomy (GTDB): domain Bacteria; phylum Pseudomonadota; class Alphaproteobacteria; order MPNO01; family MPNO01; genus MPNO01. The sequence continues at coordinate 19,304 of JAJDVM010000078.1, read as the reverse complement.
TCCAGAAATCCCGATATTGCGGCAGGTCGTAATAGACCGCCGTATCGGGCTCGTCGACCTGGGAAAAGCCGTTCACGTTCGCGCCCACGAAGCCGAGCTCCTTCATGCAGCGCTCAAGCTCACGCGCCGCCGCGTCGGGGTCCTGCATCGGGAGCGCGGCGAAGCCGAGGAACCGGTCGGGCCGCTTGGCGACCGCTTCCGCAAGGAAATCGTTGGCCTTCAGGGCGATCGCGATGGCCTCGGCCCGGTCGTGGATTCCCTGCACCGCCGGCGCGTTGAGCGACAGGATCATGATCTCTATCCCGTGCGCGTCCATCTCGCGGACCCGCCGGTCGTGAATGTCGAGCAGCCGGCCGCTCAACTCCTCCCAGGTGTTCTGCGGGAGATAGCCCGCCGAGTCGCTCAGCGTGTCCTGTATCGCGAAATGTTCCTCGAGCGCGATCTTGCCGTCCATCGTCGTCCCTTTCCTCGGAATGCCGCCACCGCGCGAATATGCACCAATTGCCGGCGCGCCGGAACGCCGGGCGCTTGACCTGAGCCCGCGCGGGGCGGATCGTTTCTCCTGCGCTGCGAGGAGAGGCTGGATGGCATTGGCGGCACGGCGGACGGCCGGGCATGAGGTCCCCACGCGAGAGGAGGTCAAGTCCCGTGCCAAGGCGATGATGCCCCTGGTGCGCGAGCTGGCCCTGAAGGGCGAACGGGAGGCAAGGGTCGCCGATGAGGTGATCGAGGCCTTCAGGGACGCCGAAATTCACCGTGCCCTGCAGCCCCGGCGCTATGGCGGCTGGGAGCGCGGCTACGAGACGGTAATCGACGTGAGCGCGACGCTCGCCGAGGGCTGTGCCTCGACCGCCTGGGTGTGCGGGCTCTACATGATCCACAACTGGCTGCTGACGCTGTTCCCGGAATCCGTCCAGGACGAGATATGGAGCGGGAACCCGGGCGTCTCGATCTCGGGCTCATACGCGCCGGCCGGAACCGCGACCGCGGTCGACGGAGGGTATCGCCTGTCCGGGAGGTTCAGGTTTTCGAGCGGTTGCCCGCACGCGGACTGGAACCTGTGCAGCGCGATGCTGCCGACCGGCGACGGCGAGGCCGCAATCCCCGCCTTCACGCTGGTCCCCCGTGCCGATTACGCCATCGACTGGGACAGCTGGGACAATGTGGGGCTTTCGGCGACCGGGTCATACGACGTGCTGGTCGACGATGCGTTCCTGCCCGCGCACCGCGTCCTGCCGTTCGCCGAGGCGACGACCGGGATCGCGCCCGGCCTCCCGGCTCACGACAACCCGATGTACCGCATTCCCATGCTGGCCTGCGTTCCCTACACCCTCGCGATTCCGCCCGTCGGCGCGGCGCGCGGCGCGCTCGAAATGTTCGTCGAGGAGAACCGCAACCGCGAGACCCGCGGCGCGGTGGTCTCCGGCGGCCGGCAGGTGTCCGATTACCAGACCGTCCAGAAGCGCGTCGGAGAGGCCGAGGCGCTGATCGATTCCTGCCTCGTCGTCGCCTATCGCGACATCGCCGAGACCCAGGAAGAGGTCGCCGCCAACGGCACGGTGTCGCTGGAAACCCGAATGCGCAACCGGCGCAGCCAATCGTTCGTCACCCACCAGGCGGTAACCGCTATCGACCTGATCCTCGCGGCCGTCGGCGGGCGGTCGATGCACGCGAGCCACCCCATTCAGCGCGCCTGGCGGGACATCCACAGCGCGGCGGCGCATATCAGCCTCAACTTCGACGCCGTCATGTCGATGATCGGTCAGCACCGTTTCGGCCTGGAGCCGCACGGCCAGTATTGACGCGGCGGCTCTTCGCGCGGACAAACCCGCGACGGAGGGCCCATGAAAACCGAAACCCCTTATCCGCATCTTCTGCGGCCGCTCGATGTCGGCCATGCCCGGCTCGCCAACCGGGTCGTGATGGGATCGATGCACACGAGGCTCGAATTGCGCGACAACGCCGTCGCGCGCGAGGCCGCCTATTACGAGGCGCGGGCGCGGGGCGGCACCGGGCTGATCGTGACCGGGGGCTACGCGCCCAACCAATACGGCCGGATGGACGAGGAAACCCAGGTCCTCGACAGCCTCGACAAGGCGCGGGCGCTCAGGCCGATCACGGAAGCGGTCCACCGGCACGACACCAGAATCTGCCTGCAGATCCTCCATGCCGGGCGCTACGCGCAGCTCGGGGAGACCGTCGCCCCGTCGCCCATCCCCACGCGGATCAACAAGGTCCGGCCCCGCGCGCTGAGCGCGGCGGAGGTCGAGGACACCGTCGAGGATTTCGTACGCAGCGCCGTTCTCGCCCGGGAAGCCGGTTTCGACGGCGTCGAGGTGATGGGCTCCGAAGGCTACCTGATCACCCAGTTCTGCGTCTCCGCGACCAACCGGCGCGACGACGATTGGGGCGGCGGCTTCGAGAACCGCATCCGCTTCCCCGTCGAGATCGTCCGCCGGATCCGCGAACGCGTCGGCGACGACTTCCTGCTGATCTACCGTATTTCGGTGCTCGATCTGGTCGAGGACGGGCTGACCGGCGACGAGACGGCGGCACTCGGTCGCGCGGTGGCCGATGCGGGCGCCGACATCCTGTCGTCCGGCATTGGCTGGCACGAGGCCCGGGTGCCGACCATCGCGAAGGCGGTTCCGCGCGCCGCCTGGGCCCCGTTCGTCGCCCGACTCAAGCGCGCGGTCGGGATCCCCATGGTGGTCTCCAACCGCATCAACGCGCCCGAGACCGCCGAGGCGATCCTGGCGGCGGGCGATGCCGACCTCGTCGCGCTTGCCCGGCCCCTCCTCGCCGACCCCGACTTCGTCGCCAAGGCGGCGGCGGACCGGGCCGACCGGATCAACACCTGCATCGCCTGCAACCAGGCCTGTCTCGACCGGATCTTCCGGTCTGACACCGCGACCTGCCTCGTAAATCCGGAGGCCTGCAACGAGTACGGCAACGGTGCCGCTCCCCCGGGTCCGGCAAAGCGGGTGGCGGTCGCGGGCGCCGGTCCGGCCGGCCTCGCCGCTTCCGTCGCCGCGGCCGAGCGCGGCCATTCCGTGACGCTGTTCGAAGCCGCGGACAGGCTCGGCGGGCAGCTCAATCTCGCCCGCGCGGTGCCCGGCAAGGAAGAGTTCGACGAGACGATGCGCTATTTCGCCCGGCGCATCGAGGATCTCGGCGTGGAGGTCCGTCTCGGGCGTGCGGCCGTTGCCGACGATCTGGATGGTTTCGACGCGGTCGTGGTCGCCAACGGCGTCCGGCCGCGCGCCTTCGAAGTTCCGGGCGCCGACCATCCGTCCGTGTGTTCCTATGTCGACCTGCTGACCGGTCGGGTGACGCCCGGCGACCGCGTCGCGATCGTCGGGGCCGGCGGCGTCGGATTCGATGTCGCGGAGTACCTGTCGGCGCCCGCCGCCCCTCCAGAAGACCCGGTGGCCGCGTTCTATGCCGAATGGGGGGTCGATCCGGATCATCGCTCGCCCGGGGGGCTGACCGCCGGCGGAGGCATCCCGCACGGCTCGGGCCGGGAGATCTGGATGCTTCAAAGGCGGCCCGGCCGGATGGGCGCGAGCCTCGGGCTGACTACCGGATGGGTGGTGCGCGCCGCGCTCGCCGCGCGCGGCGTCAAGACGATCCCGGGGGTCATCTACCGGCGGGTCGACGACGCCGGGCTCCACATCGCCGTCGACGGGACGGACCGCGTTCTGGAGGTCGACACCGTCGTCGTCTGCGCGGGGCAGGAGCCGGACCGCGCGCTCACGGAGACGCTGGCGGCGTCGGATGTGCCGGTCCATGTCGTGGGCGGCGCCCGCGAGGCGGAAGGACTCGATGCCTTCCGGGCGATCGAGGAAGGGCGCGAAGCCGGGCTCGCCCTTTAGGCCGGCCCCCGCCTCAGCAGCGCGATATAGATCAGTGCGGTCGCGAACATGATCAGGCTGTAGGTCGCCGCCGGCACGGTGGCGAGTCCGCCGCCGAACAGGAGCACGGCGACCGCGATCGCGAGCGTTCCGTTCTGCAGCCCGCATTCGATCGCGATGGCGATCCTCTGGGTCGGACCGGTCGCGAACATCCTCGCCAGGAGATACGCAATCGCCATCATCAGCAGGTTGAGGACCAGCGTGACCAGCCCGGCCTGTGCGAAATAGGGGACGATGTTGGCCCGTTGATCGTAGATCGCGCCGGCGAGCACCAGGACGAACAGCACCGCGGACACCTTGCGGGCCGCCGGTTCGAAGCGCAGCGCGAAGCTCTCCGCGAAGCGGCGGATGACGAGGCCGATCAGGACCGGAACGGCGACGATCAGGAACACGCTGACCGCCGTGCCGGCGACGGAAATGTCCTTGCCCGCCTGCTCTCCGATGAACTGGCTGTATGCGAAGACCACGATGATCGGGATGGTGATCACGCTCAGGAGGCTGATCACCGCGGTCAGCGAGATCGACAGCGCCACGTCGCCGCGCGCGAAGGCCGTCAGGATGTTGGAGGTCACGCCGCCCGGCGCGGCGGCGATGATCATCAGGCCGAGCGCGAGCTCCGGCGCCATCGGCCAGGCGCTGGCGAGGGCGAAGGCCACGACGGGCAGCACGACGATCTGCGAAACGGCGCCGACGGCGAAGTCGCGCGGACGGCGCACGACCCGCGCGAAATCGTCGAAGGTGAGCCCGAGCCCGAGCGCAAGCATGATGAAAGCGAGCGCGAGGGGCAGTACGACGTCGACAAGGAATCCCATGACGCCTCCCGTAGGCGGCCGATCTATGCAAACTATGGTGTAACACTATATTGCGTGGCGAAACGTCGCGAACGCGTATGCGTTCGCAAGAGCCTCGGCGAGAAGGGAAAAGAATGACCCAGGTCGCGCAGTCGAGTTCCGCTCCGGCCGGAGCCAGTGTGGTGGCGCCGCTCACCTTCATCGTGCCGCAGGACGCCAAGCCCGTGTTCCACAGCACCGCGCTCACCGGCGGCACGCAGAAGCTGTTCTTCGAGACCGAGTCTATCGAGGTGCCGATCGCCGATATGCGTCCCCTTTCCCACGAACTGTCGATCGACCGCGAAGGGTTCGAGCTCCTGCGCCACACGACGGAGGTTGTCGACCTCTATGACGACGACGCGATCGAGAACCTCTACTATCCCGAAATCGAGGCGCTTCTGAACACGCGGTTCGGTGCGGACCGGACCGTGGTCTTCGATGCCACACGGCGGTCCGACGGCGCAGAGGGCGCGCCCAACCCGGACGGGTTGCGCGGACCGGCCCTTCGCGTCCATGTCGATTACACCGTGAAGAGCGGGCCGCAGCGCATCGCCGACATACTGGGCGAAGACGAGGCGGAACGGCTCGCGGAGGACGGCGCGCGCATCGTCCAGATCAATGTCTGGCGCCCGATCTCGGGCCCGGTGCGGCGTTCGCCACTGGCGCTTGCCGACGCGTCCTCTGTCGGAGCCGGGGAGCTGATCGCCACCGACCAGGTGTTTCCCGACCGGGTCGGCGAGATCTACCAGCTCGCCCACGCGCCCACGCAGCGCTGGTACTACGCGCCGGAAATCACGCCCGACGAGGTTCTGCTGATCAAGGGTTGGGACAGCATCGACGACGGCCGCGCCCGCTTCACCCCGCACGGCGCCTTCTCGTTCGCCGAAACGCCCGCCGATGCGCCGCCGCGCGAAAGCATCGAGGTCCGGGCCCTGGTCGTGATGGAGAGCGCCAAGGCGGCCTGAGATAGTCGGAAAAGTGGTGGGCGCGGCTGGGTTTGAACCAGCGACCTCTCGCGTGTGAGGCGAGCGCTCTCCCGCTGAGCTACGCGCCCAAGGATTGGCGGGTATACGGTTCGCTGCTTCCAGGTGTCAAGAAACGGCCCGAAGTCGAGTTTTGAAAGCCTCGCCCCGATGCCCAGCGTCCGATCCCGCGAACCGTCCCGGCTCTCCGGCATGACTGCCGGCACCGCGATTCGGGCCGCGCTCTTTTTCCTGCTGCTCTGCGGCACGGCGGCGGCATCGACGGCTGCGGGAGAGCGTCAGGCTCCCTCGGGGTCGCGCGCAGTCAACCTCGTTTACGCCGTCCATATCGGCGGCATCCACACGGTCGATCTCAAGATCCGCCTTACGCTCGGTGCGGATCGCTACAGGGTGGAGCTGTCCTCCCACATAGACGGTCTCGTCCGCTATCTTCTGCCGTGGTCGCTGCGCGTCCAGTCGAAAGGCCGGGTGGCGGGGGAAGGGCTCTTTCCGGAATCCGTTCACACCGAGAGCTCCTGGCGCGGAAAGCGGCGCTGGAGGACGCTCGAATACAAAGACGGGCGTCCCGTCGTCGTAAGCGTCGAGCCCAAGCGCAAGACCTCTCCGATACCCGCCGAACACCTGCTCGGTTCGGTCGATGTCGCCACCGCAATCCTCACCGTCGCGCGCGCGGTGCCGAGCGAAAGGTCCTGTTCCGTCAGGGTGCCGGTCTTCGACGGCCGCAGGCGGTTCGACGCCGTGATCGAAGCACATGGAGAGGACGAGCTGCCGAGGAGCAGCCGCTCCGCCTATGCAGGCAAGGCGGAGGTGTGCGATCTCGCGATCGAAATCCTCCACGGCCGCCGCAAGAAGACCGACTATGGCGGGCTCGCGGGCGGCGAGAAGACCATGACCTTCTGGTTCGCGCGATTGTTCGACGGCGTCTATCCGTTACCGGTCAGAATCCAGCTGGATACCGATCTCGGCGCCGTGATCGGGCATTTGACGAGCGCCAGGATGGAGGGTGCCGGCCAGTCCAGGGTCTACACGCTGCCGCCCTGACCTGCCGTCGGCGGCGCGGCGGGCGCGGGGCCAAGAACATGGCGCCGGATCGGGCTTTGTGGCAGTTTCCCCCGCCAGTTCATCGACGCGAGCCGGGCCCGCCCCATGAGTGACAGCGATTCCGCCGCCATAGTGCTCGCCGCGGGCAAAGGCACGCGCATGAAGTCGGACCTGCCCAAGGTCTTGCACCGGATCGGCAACCGGGCGATGGTTCACCATGTGCTCGACCGGGTGGCCGAAGCTGGAATCGAGCGTGTGGCGGTGGTGGTCGGCGCCGGCGCCCAGGAGGTTACGGATGCCGTTTCGCCGGTCCGCACGGCGTTGCAGGACCCGCCGCTCGGGACTGCGCACGCGGTGCTTGCCGCGCGGGACTTGCTGGAGGGATTCGACGGCGATGTGGTGATCCTGTTCGGCGATACCCCGTTGCTCACCGCTGACACGATCCGCCACATGCTCGACCTCCGGCGTTCGCCCGCCGATCCCGGGGTGGTGGTGCTGGGGTTCCGGCCCGCCGATACGGCCGAATACGGCCGGTTGATCGTCGACGGCGAGGGCCGGCTCCAGGCGATCGTGGAACACCGCGACGCCGACGAGGAGATCCGCCGGATCGGGTTCTGCAATGCCGGAATCACGGCGGTCGACGGGCGTCATCTGTTGTCTCTCCTCGACGCCGTGGGCAACGACAATGCAAAGGGCGAATATTCCCTGACCGACATCGTCGAGATCGCCCGGTCGCGAGGGCTCGACTGCGCCGTGACCGAAGTCGCGGATCCCGACGAGGTCATGGGGGTCAATTCCCGCGCCGAGCTCGCGGTCGCGGAAGGCGTGTTCCAAAGGCGGCTGCGGGCCCGGGCCATGGCCGGGGGCGCGACGCTGATCGATCCCGACACCGTCTACTTCAGCCATGACACCGTCCTCGGGCGCGATATCGCAATCGGACCGCAGGTAGTGTTCGGTCCCGGCGTGACCGTGGGCGATGGCGTTACGATCAGGGCGTTTTGCGACATCGAGGGCGCACGGATATCCGCCGGCGCCGTCGTCGGCCCCTTCGCGCGGCTTCGTCCGGGCGCCCGGATCGGGGAGGAGGTCAGCATCGGCAATTTCGTCGAGATCAAGGCCTCCTCGGTCGAGGCCGGCGCCAAGGTCAACCACTTGAGCTATGTCGGCGACAGCAGGATCGGCGCGCGGGCCAATATCGGCGCCGGCACGATAACCTGCAACTATGACGGGTTTGCCAAGGCGGAGACCGATATCGGGGAAGGCGCGTTCATCGGCTCCAACACGGCGCTGGTGGCGCCGGTTACGATCGGTCCCGGCGCGATCGTGGGCGCCGGAAGCGTGATCGCCAAGGACGTGCCGGCGGACTCTCTCGCCGTCGAGCGGAGCACGCAGAAGGTGAAGGCCGGGTGGGCCGAAGCCTTCCGCGTTCGCCGCCGCGGCAAGAGGAAGGCGATGCAGACCGACGAAACGGGCTAGGATCGGGCTCGTGTGCGGCATCATCGGAATCATCGGGAAGAACGACGTAGCGCCCCTGTTGATCGAGGGTTTGCGGCGGCTCGAATATCGCGGCTACGACTCCGCCGGCATCGCGACCCTGGTCAATGGCTCGGTCGAGCGCCGTCGTTCGGAAGGCAAGATAGGGCGGCTCGAAGAGATCGTCGCCCAGCAGCCCTTGCCCGGCACCATCGGGATCGGGCACACCCGCTGGGCAACCCACGGACAGCCGACGGTCAACAACGCCCACCCCCACGCCGACGGCAGCGTGGTGCTGGTTCATAACGGCATCATCGAGAATTTCCAGGACCTTCGCCGCGAGCTCAGCGCCGCGGGCCACGTCTTTGCCACCGACACCGATACCGAGGCTGCGGTACACCTGATCAGCCGCTATCTGAGCGAGGGCTGCACGCCGCAGGAATCCGTCGCCCGGGCGCTCGATCGGCTGGAAGGCGCGTTTGCGCTCGCCATCCTGTTCGCCGGGCATGGCGACCTGATGATCGGGGCCCGGCGCGGCAGCCCGCTCGCCATCGGCTACGGCGACGGCGAGATGTATCTCGGCTCGGACGCGTTGGCGCTCGCGCCGCTCACCCGAAGCATCTGCTATCTCGAAGAAGGCGACTGGGCCGAGGTGCGCCCCGACGGCGCGGTGGTCCACGACCGCGACGGCAATATCGTCGAGCGGCAAATCCGGCGCACAGCGGCGTCGGGCGCGATGATCGGCAAGGGAAACTACCCCCATTTCATGCTCAAGGAGATCTACGAGCAGCCGGCCGTGATCGGCGACACGCTTCACAGCGTGCTCGATCCGTGGAACGGCGTCATCGCGCTGCCGGAGATGCCGTTCGATCTCGCGGACATCGGCAAGGTGACCATCGTCGCCTGCGGAACCTCGTACCACGCGGGGCTGGTCGCCCGGTACTGGCTCGCGGAACTCGCCAGGGTGCCCGTAGAGGTCGATATCGCGTCCGAGTTCCGCTACCGCGCGCCCCATTTGCCGCCGGACGGTATGGCGCTCTTCATCTCGCAATCGGGCGAGACCGCGGACACGCTCGCCGCCTTGCGCTACGCGCGGTCGCAAGGCCAGCGCATCGTCTCGGTGGTCAATGTCGACGAGAGCTCGATCGCCCGCGAGTCGGACGCCGTCTTCAGAACCCAGGCCGGACCCGAGATCGGCGTCGCCTCCACCAAGTCCTTCACCACCCAGCTCGCCACGCTCGCCTGCCTCGCCGTCGGCATCGGTGCGGCCCGGGGCGACATCGGTCGGGAAGACGAGGCGGAGCTTTGCCGGGCCCTCGTCGAGGTGCCGTCCCGTGCCAACGACATCCTGTGCCATGACGAGCGGATCGCCGCACTCGCCCGCGAAGTGGCCGAGGCGAAGGACGTGCTCTATCTCGGGCGCGGCACCGGTTTTCCCATCGCGCTCGAAGGGGCGCTCAAGCTGAAGGAAATCAGCTACATCCACGCCGAGGGCTACGCCGCCGGCGAGATGAAGCACGGACCCATCGCCCTGATCGACGAGCACGTGCCGGTCATCGTGATCGCGCCTTCCGACGATCTGTTCGACAAGACCGCGTCGAACGTGCAGGAGGTCATCGCGCGCGGCGGCAAGGTGGTCTTTCTGTCCGATCCGCCCGGCATCGAAAGGCTCGGCGCCGTCGCGGCCGCGACGATCGAGCTGCCCGAGGTCAACCCGTTCGTCGCGCCGATCCTCTACACCATCCCCGCGCAACTGCTGGCCTACCACGCGGCGGTGGCCAAGGGGACGGACGTCGATCAGCCGCGCAATCTGGCGAAGTCGGTCACCGTCGAGTAGGCGCCGCTCAGATCGTGCGCTCGACCGGGACTCCGCGCACGTCCATCTCGTACTCCAGCCCCTCGACGGGCGGCCGCGCATAGTGCCAGGTCAGCCCGGCGGGCGCGGCACCGCGCGAGACGATCTCGTCGGCGAAGAACGGGTGCGGATCGTGCACCGTGTAGACCTGCGTCCCGGTCGAATCCGCCCACCCCGCGCCCAGCGCCCGCATCCGCGCTTCCATCTCGGCCAGGACGAAGCGCGCTTTTTCCCGCAGTGCTTCGGACGTGGTCTCGCCCCGGCGAACGATGTGATCGCGGTAGTTCGCCTTGCCTTCCGGCACGTCGGCGCCGCCCGCGGCGACGAACCCGCCCGCCGTCTCGCCCGCCGCCTCCACCGTGTAGCTGAAGGCATGGAAGCTGGGCTCGCGCGGCGGGTCTACCGCCGGACAAACGTTCGAGCGCGCGACCGGGTTGTCCCCGTCCAGAAAAACCCCCCAGCGTTCGAGCGTCCCCACGTAGATCCGGTTGAAGGCCGCAAATCCGTCCTCGGTGAACGGCGCGGGCGAGCGCAGTTCGCAGGCGCAGAACGCGGTCGTCGGTCGTCCGCGCGATCCGAGATACGCCTCGATCGCCGCGAAACCCTCCTCGAGCGGAAGAGGGCGCCGGAACCGCGCCCGCTCGATGGCGAATCCCGGCTCGGCCGCAACCCCGCCCGAGTATTGGAACACCCCGCGCATATAGCGGTAACCGCCCGGTTCGAAGATCGCCGTTTCCGTCATCCGCCCCTCTCGCCTCTCGCCTCGGCTCTGGCGATATAGTAGGTGCTGCCGACGATGATGGTAGCCCCAACCACCGTCCACAGCGACGGGATTTCGGAGAACAGCAGGAAACCCAGCAGCGCCGCATAGATGAGGCGCAGATTCTCGGCCGGGCCGACCGCGTTGGCCTCGCCGATGGAGAACGCCAGGAAATAGCAGAACATGCCCCCGGTGGTCAGCACGCCGATGGCGAGCAGCAGCAGCCATTCGATTCCCACCGGGGCATGCCCGGCCCAGAGCGTGGGGCCGGCGAAAACCGCCACCCCGCCGATGTGGTAGTAGAACAGCATCCGGGCGGTCGGCTCGGTCATCGCGAGGATGCGGATCAGCACGTTGGCGATGGCGAAAATCAGCGCGGTGCCGACCGCGATCAGCGCGACCGGGTCGATGCCCTCCGCGCCCGGGCGCATCATCACCAGCACGCCCAGAAAGCCCACCGCCGTCGCGATCCAGCGCCGGGCCCTGACCAACTCCGACAGCACGATCACCGCCACCAGGGTGGTGAACAGCGGCTTCGAGAACATGAACGCCGTCGCATCGGCGAGCGGCATGTGGATGATCGTATAGAACACGCCGAGCTGGGCCACGAAGGCGAGCCCCATGCGCAACCCGTGGACCCCGATGCGCGCGGTCTTGAGCCCGGTCCACCCCAGCCGAACGAAGAGCGGGGCGAGCACGATCATCCCGGTCATGTAGCGATAGAAGGAGAGCTCGTGCGGCGCGAACTTGGCGCCGAGCGCCTTTACCAGAACGTCCGAGCTCGTCAGCAGGAAGGCGCCGCCCGCGAGCAGCAGGATGCCTCGAAAATTGGCCGGCAGCGCGATCCACAGTCCGCCGATCCGCGCCGCGGCACTCCGGGCCGCCGCGGCTCTCCTCGCTTCGCGCGGCCGATTCAACGACGCCTCTCGATCCGACACCACCGGCGTCATCATGGCGGGCATGGGGCCGCGCGCCAATAGCGGGAGGATATCCCGCCGCCCCGCGGTTGAGGCGCCGTGCGATCCATGGCTTGATGTGCGCGGTCGAAGATCGGGGTGCGGCGGAGAAGCGTTTGACGGAGCCGGTTCTGGAAGGCGGTGCCATCGGTCGTTCCGCGCCTCGCATCGCCGCTCGTCGGCTCGCCCACGGGCGCGGCCGCTACACCGACGACATCGTGCTGCCCCGGATGCTGCACGCAGCCTTCGTGCGAAGCCCGCATGCCCACGCGTGCATACTCGGGATCGACGGCGAGGAAGCGTCTCGCCAGCCCGGCGTGTTCCGCGTAATTGGCGGCGCCGACCTCGCCGGCATCTGCGAGCCCATGGTCTCGATCGCTGCCCATCGCCCAGGGCACAAATCCGCGCCCCAGCCGCCGATGGCGCGGGACACGGTGTTCTGGCAGGGCCAGCCGGTCGCCGCCGTGGTCGCGGAGAGCCGCGCGGCGGCGGAAGACGCGGCCGACCTGGTGGTCGTCGAGTACGAGCCGCTCGACGCCGTGGCGGATCCCTCCGAAGCGCTCGCCCCCGGCGCGGCGGCGATCCATCCGGGGCTCGGCGACAATCTCGCCTTCGCGCACCGGATCGAGACCGGCGAGGTCGACGCCGCCTTTGCCTCGGCCGCCGCGTCGGTCGAGCACGAATTCGGCTTCGGACGCCATACCGCCGTCACGCTGGAGGCGCGGGTCACGATCGCGGACTATCGGTCCTCCGACGGAACGCTCACGGTCCACCAGTCGCACCAGTCGCCCTATCAGATGCAGGAGGTCTACGCCGCCCTCCTCGGCATCGACGATCACCGCGTCCGCGTGATCTGCCCCGATGTCGGAGGGGGGTTCGGGCTCAAGATCAACGTCCATGACGACGAGATCGCGACGGCGGCGATTTCGCGGCTGCTGGGCCGGCCCGTGAAATATTGCGCCGACCGGGTGGAAGCGTTCGGCGCCGACGCGCACAGCCGCGATCACCGAGTGCGCGGCCGCATTGCGGTATCGGAAGGCGGCGAGATTCTCGCGATGGAGGTCGACGACTTGTCGGCGATCGGTGCGTTCACCGCCTTCATCCGGTTCGGCATCGCCGAAGGCATGATGACGATTACCAACGCCGGCGCGCCCTACCGGGTGCCGGCCTATCGCGGCGCCATGCGGGCGGCCTACGTCAACAAGCCGATCGTCGGCATGTATCGCGGCGTCGGCGTGCCGATCGCCTGCGCGGTGACCGAACAGTTGTGCGACCTGGCGGCTCGCGCGATCGGCATGGATCCGGTTGCCTTCCGCCGGATCAACTATCTCGATCCCGACGGCCTGCCGGCGGCTTCCGTCGGCGGCATCCAGCTGCCGCGCATTTCGTTCGCGCAGGCGCTCGACCGCCTGGTCGAGGCGATGGGCTACGACGCGCTCCGGGCCGAGCAGACCGCACTTCGCGGCCGGGGCGTCCATCGCGGGATCGGGGTCGCCACTTTCATCGAGCCCACCGCCTACGGCCCCGGCTATTACGGCCCCTCGGAGGCCCCGGTCTCGACCCAGGAAGGGACAACGGTAAAGCTGGAGCCGTCCGGCAAGATCCGCTGCATCACCAGCGTCACCGACCAGGGCCAGGGCACGCTCACCGGGATCGCCCAGATCGTCGCCGATCAGCTCGGAGTCGACATCGGGGATGTCGACGTGATCGCGGGCGACAGCGCCTCGACGCCGTTCGGCGGCGGCGCCTGGGCCTCGCGCGGCCTCGCGATGGGGGGCGAGGCGTCGCTCGCCGCCGCCCTCGCCCTCAAGGAGAACGTGCTCACCATCGCCGGACCCATCCTGCAAGCCGATCCCGCGAGTCTGGATCTCAGGGGTGGCGCCGTGGTCGACCGGGACGGCGGGACGGCACGGCTCTCGCTCGGCGAGGTCGCGCGCATCGGTCATTTTCGGCAGGACACGCTTCCCGCCGATCTCCAGCCCGAGCTGGCGGCGACCCGTCACCATGTCCCCAACCGGGCGCATTACTACGTCGCCCACGGGGCGCTCGGCTGCCACCTCGAACTCGACCCGGAGACCGGGGCCGTCGAACTGCTCGGCGTCTGGGTGGCCGACGAGTGCGGACGCATCGTCAACCCGTTGCTGGTGGACGAGCAATTGCGGGGCGGGGTCGTCCAGGGGCTCGGGGCGGCGTTCTTCGAGGAATGCGTCTACGACTCCGCCGGCCAGCTTCTCAACGGCACGCTCGCCGATTACCTCGTGCCGATGGCGAGCGAAATGCCCGACATCGTGACCGCCCACATCGAGGGGCTTGAGGAGTCCACCATGCTGGGCGCCAAGGGCGTCGGCGAGGGTGGGACCATCGGCGCCACCGCCGCGGCCTGGCTCGCGGTCAACGACGCGCTGGCCCCCTTCGGCGCAGCGGTTTCGGCGCAACCCTTCACGCCCGAGCGTATCCTGGCGGCCCTCGGAGCCGCCGCATGACGGACGCTGTCATCGGACGGCCGTTGCCGCGCCCGAACGCGCGCCGGGCAGCCTCGGGACGCGGACGCCACGTCGCCGATCTCGGTTTCAAGCGGCTTGTCGACGTTGCCTTCGTCCGCAGCCCCTACGCCCATGCCCGGATCGGCGCGATCGAGACCGCCGAGGCGGAGGCCCGGCCCGCCGTCGTCGCGGTCTTGACCGGCGCCGAGTTGGCGCGGCAGACGCATCCCTGGCTGGGAACGATGAAGAACGCGCCGTCGCTGCTTTCCGTGCCGCAATACGGCATGGCGGTCGATCGCGCGCTCTGGCAGGGAGAGCCGGTTGCCGCCGTCGTCGCGGAAGGCCGTGCACGGGCCGAGGACGCGGCCGAGCATGTCCGCATCGAATGGGAGGAGCTTCCCGCCGTCGCCGACGTGGAGACCGCACTCGACGACGGAACGCCGATCCTCCACCCGTCGCTCGGAACCAACCGGCTCTACGAGCGCGCGATCGAAAACGGCGACTGCGCCGCCGCCTTCGCCGCCGCCCACCGAATCGTCGAAGGCGAGTTCCGTTTCGGGCGGCATACCGGCGTGCCGCTCGAGGCGCGGGCGGTCGTCGCCGATTACGATCCCGGCGACCGCAAGCTCACGCTCCACTACGGCGGACAGGCGCCGCACATGACCCAGGTCCTGTTCGCGCGCCATCTCGGGCTCGAGGAGCGCGATGTCCGGGTGATCGCATACGATGTCGGCGGCGGCTACGGGATCAAGAGCCACCATTACGGCGACGAATTCACCGTCGCGGCGCTGGCGATGCTGCTCGCCCGTCCCGTCCGCTACTGGGCCGACCGCCTGGAATCCTTCGTCTCCGACATTCACGCGCGGGATCATGTGGTGCGCGGACGGCTGGCGGTGGACGAGGACGGCCGGCTTGTCGCGCTCGAGATCGAGGATCTTGTGGGGGCCGGAGCCTATTCGTCCTATCCGAGGACCAGCTCGGTCGAGGCCAACCAGGTGCTCAACATTTCGGGCGGCCCCTACGCGGTGGGGGCCTATCGGGGCCGCACCAGGGTCGTTTTCCAGAACAAGGTGCCGATTTCCCAATATCGCGGCGTCGGCCATCCCATCGCGATCCTGACGACCGAGGCACTGATCGACCGGGCCGCGGCGGAGCTCGGGATCGACCCGGCGGAGCTGCGCCGGCGCAACTTCGTGCCCGACGACGCCTACCCGGTGAAGGCGCCGTCGGGCATCGGGCTCGACGATCTGTCGCATCAGGCATGCCTGGAGAAGTTGCTCGCGCTGATGGACTACGACACGCTCCGCGCCGACCGGGAGGAGAAGCGCGGCCGGGGCATCCTGCGCGGCATCGGGATCGCCTCGTTCATCAAGGGGACCAATCCGGGGCCGCAGATCTACGGCCCCGCGGGCGTGCCGATTTCGGCGCAGGACGGCTGCACCGTCCGCCTCGAACCCTCCGGCGCGGTCACCTGCCTCGCCGGCGTCACCGAACAGGGGCAGGGCACCGAAACCGTCCTCGCGCAGGTCGTCGCGGAATCGGTCGGCGTGCCGTTCGAAGCGGTGACGGTGATCACCGGCGACACCGATTCGGTGCCCTATGGCGGCGGCACCTACGGCTCGCGCGGCGGGGGCATCGGCGGCGAGTCGGCGAAGCGGGCCGGCGAGGCGCTGCGCGACGAAGTGCTGGGTCTCGCTGGGACACTGCTTCAGGCCGACCCGGCGACGTTGGCGCTGCGGGACGGCGCCATCGTGGACCGCACCGGCGGCGAGGTGCGGATGACCCTGGCGGACCTCGGCGACATCGTCTTCTTCCGCTCGGGCGAGCTGCCCGAAGGGGTTTACCCGGAGCTCACCCAGACCCGACGGTTCCGCGTGCCGGAATACGTCTTCACCAACGGCGCGCACGGCACTCAGGTCGAGGTCGACCCCGATACGGGCGAGATCCGCATCCTCGGCTACTGGGCGGTCGAAGACGGCGGGCGCCTGATCAACCCGCTGCTCGCGGAAGAGCAGCTGCGCGGCGCCATCGTCCAGGGTCTGGGGGACGTGCTCTACGAGCACAGCCTCTACGATTCGGACGGTCAGCTGCTGAACGGCACCATGGTCGACTATCTGGTGCCGATGGCGCGCGAGATGCCCGACATCGCGCTCGCCCACGTCGAGACCCCGACCTCCGTCTCGGGGCTCGGCGCGAAGGGGGTGGGCGAGTCGGGGACCGCCGCCGCCCCGGGCACGATATTCAACGCGGTGAACGACGCGCTCGCGCCGCTGGGTACGACGATCGACGCGATCCCGATCACGCCCGACTCGATTCTCGCCGCGCTCGGTCACGCCTGATGGCTGACAGGCGGGACGCCAATCTGGGTTATTTCAACCGGGCCGCGGCAGCTGCCCACCCCGACCGGGCCGCGATCGTCGATTTGTCGCGGTCGCCGGCGGCGGAGATTGCCCATGGTGAGCTGGACGCGCGGATGGAGCGTGTCGCCGCCGCGCTCGCGGGCCGCGGGCTTTCCTCTGGAGACCGCGTTCTGCTCGCGATGGCGAACCGGTTCGAATTCGTCGAAACCTTCTTCGGGGCGATGCGCGCGGGGCTCGTCCCCGTCCCGCTCAATATCCGGCTCGGCGCCGACACGATACGCTTCGTGGTCGAGGATTCGGGCTGCAAGGCAGCCGTGATCTCGCCCGGCGCCCATCCCGGGATCGAGGCCATCGCCGAGGAGGCGAGACTCGCGCCGCGCATCGCTACCGCGCCGGCGCCGCCAGGCTGGGAAGACTACGAAGCCGCGCTTGCCGAGGCCCACCCCGGCGGGTTCGTGCCTCCCGAGATCGCACCGCGCCAGGTCGCCTTCCTGCCTTACACGTCGGGATCGACCGGCCGGCCCAAGGGCGTGCTGCTTGCCCATGACGGGATGCTTTGGGCGATCCGCTCCTCCCAGCGCCACTGGCCCGCCGCGCCCGAAGACCGGGCGCTGATCGCCGGTCCGCTCTACCACAAGAACGCGATGCGGGTATCGGTGAAGCCCAAGCTGCATGTCGGCGCTTCGGTGGCGATCCTGCCGCGCTTCGAGCCCCGCTCGTTTCTCCAGGCGCTCAGCGACCGCCGCTGCACCGAGGCGGGCGGCGTGCCTGCCATGTACCGGATGATGCTGGCCGAGCAGGATCTCGTCGAAAGCCTCGATTTTTCCGCCCTCAAAATGCTGGAGATGGGATCGGCGGTCGTCGGCGCGGAACTGATCGCCGCCGTCGAGGCCGCGTTCGGCGCGAATGTGATCGAGGCATACGGCTTGACGGAGGGCGGGGGGCCGTTGCGCGAGACGATGGACGGGAGGCCCGCGCCGCGCGGGAGCTGCGGCCTCGCGGCTCCGGAGGTCGGCGTCAGGCTGATGAGCGAGAGGGGCGAGGAGCCCGATGAAGGCGAACTTTGGGTCCGCTCGCCCGCGGTTCTCGCGGGCTACAACAACCGGCCGGACCTGGACGCCGAGCGGATCAGGGACGGCTGGCTCCGCACCGGCGACCTTTTTCGCCGCGACGCGGAGGGGTTCTTCTATTTCCAGGGCAGGACCGACGACCAGTTCTCCTGCGGCGGCGAGAACATCAATCCCAAGGAGGTGGAGTTGCTGCTGGTTCAGCACCCCGACGTGATCGACGCCGTCGTCGCGCCGGTGCCGCACGCGCTCAAGGATCTCGCGCCCGCCGCGCTGGTCACGCTACGCCCCGACCGGAAGGTGGACGAGGCGGCGCTCAAGGCGTTCACGCTGAAGCACGGCCCGGCCTATGCGCATCCCCGCCGAATCTTCGCGGTCGACGAGCTGCCGGTCGGGGGCACCGGCAAGATCGACCGCAAGGCGGTGCGCGACCGTCTCCTGGCCCTTATCGCCGACGGTTCCGCATCGTGACGGTGCTGGTGACCGGCGCGGCGGGTTTCATCGGCTACCATGTGAGCGCGTTCCTGCTCGAACGCGGGGACTCCGTGGTCGGGCTCGACGCGGTCACCGACTACTACGATGTCGGGCTCAAGGAGGCGCGGTTAAGCCGCCTCGAGCGGCACGGGACATTCACCCCGCTCAGGCTGGACCTGGCGGACCGCAATGCCGTATTCGCGGCGCTCGCCGGCATCGGCGGGATCGATCGCGTCGTCCATCTCGCCGCGCAGGCGGGCGTACGCCATTCACGCGACCGTCCCTTCGCCTATGTCGACGCGAACCTCGTGGGGCACATGACGGTGCTCGAATATTGCCGGCACCTGTCCGGCTTAAAGCATCTCGTCTATGCCAGTTCGAGCTCGGTTTACGGGGCCAACGCGAAGCTGCCTTTCGCGGCGGAGGATCGGACGGATACGCCGATATCGCTCTACGCCGCGACCAAGCGGGCGAACGAACATATGAGTTACTGCTACAGCCATCTCTACGGCATCCCGCAGACCGGGCTCCGCTTCTTCACGGTCTATGGGCCGTGGGGCCGCCCCGACATGGCGCTCTACAAGTTCACTGCCGCGATCCTCGAGGGCCGGCCCATCGAGGTGTTCAACGACGGTGACATGAAACGGGACTTCACCTTCATCGACGACGTCGTCCCCGGTGTCGTCGCGGCGCTCGACAATCCGCCCGGCAGGGCGAACGGCGCGCCGCACCGGCTCTACAATATCGGCAACAATCGCTCCGAGCCCCTGATGCGGCTCATCGCGGTCCTCGAGGACAGTATCGGGACGAAGGCGGAGATCGACTTCCGCCCGATGCAGCCGGGCGACGTCAAGGAGACCTGTGCCGACATTTCCGCAAGCCGCCGGGATCTCGGCTTCGCGCCCGTCACCCCCATCGACATCGGCGTTCCGCGGTTCGTCGACTGGTTCAGGGGCTACCACAACGTCTAGCCCGACTTCCGCAACTGGGCGGGCATTTCAACTAATTTGACGGGTTTCCGGCCGGAGAAGTGGCGGATTTCCGGGCTTTGCGTCTCCGGATCCGCGTGTAGTGCCGACCTACCCCCTTGATCGGGATGCGGGCGCGG
>JAJDVM010000348.1 GCA_022826125.1 Defluviicoccus sp. | reverse complement strand
CAGCGTCTTCCAGACCAGATGCACGTCCGTTTCCGGGAACTTGGTGAAGACCTCATAGGGCCCCGTCAGATCCAGCTGGGTGATATCCGGGAAGAGCAGGAGACCGATCTGGAACCGCATCGAATCGCTCCTTGGGCGTTCTTCTCAATACTACGCCGTGGTCACCCATATGTGACTCGTCCCAAGCATTCACCGTTTGGCATCCGCCAAGTGCCGCGACACCATGGATCATTGTCAATAAAATAGAATACGATACTTGTAACTCTATTATACGTCGTCATAGCGGTTTCCAACCGCTTTTCCTAAAATTCATGCTGCTCGGTCGGCAACAATGCGCTGCCGCAGAGGCGTCGGTGCTTTGTTTGCACCACGAAAAGCGTCTGGTGGATATCGGTCATTACTTTGAAGCCGACCGGAATACTTGAATGAGCGACGCGAGCGTTCGCCTCAAAGCATTTGACTGGCTCACGGAGCAGGTCGCGCGGTACGACGAAGTTCTCCCTTGGTCGGTGCTTCAGGAAGGGTTCGATTTCGAAGGCGATCACGTTTCGCTGGTAAGCATGCCTGGAATCTTCAAGCCCCGAGCCTGCGAATTGCCTCTCTCGATCCGCACAGCGGTCGATGGGCCTTACGACGATCGGGCCGGCAGCGACGGGCGATTCCTATACGCTTATCGCGGTACGGACCCGGTACATCGGGACAATGTCGGCCTCCGTGAAGCGATGATCAGGCGGGTCCCTCTTGTTTATTTCTTTGGTCTGCTACCGGGGCGCTATCTCGCCGCGTGGCCGGTGTTCGTCGTCGGGGACGATCCGGGCAAACTGACTTTCACGGTGCAGTTGGATGATGCCTCGGTTCTGAACTTCACTGCATCGTCAGTGACGGAGTCGTCGAGCCATGCGGCGGGCGCTGACGAGCGTCGCCGATACGTGACCCGCGAACTGCAAGTCCGGCTTCACCAGCGTTCGTTTCGTGAACGCGTGCTGCGCGCGTACCGTGCCCAATGTGCGCTGTGTCGTCTTCGACACCGCGAGCTCCTCGACGCAGCCCATATCATGCCGGACAGCGAAGCCGGACCGCCGTCGGTACCTAACGGGCTCGCGCTGTGCAAATTGCATCACGCCGCGTTCGACAAGATGTTCGTGGGCGTGCGACCGGATGGCATCATAGAGGTTAGGCGCGACATTCTGGATGAAAGGGATGGGCCGATGCTACTCCATGGTCTGAAGCTGCTTCACAACTCCAAATTGCATGCTCCGCGCAAGACAGAAGACCGCCCCAATCCAGAGTTCCTCGAATTCCGCTACCAGCGCTTCGTTGAAGCCCGAGGATAACTTTCTCTCACCTGCTAGCGGTGAGCCGCCCCAAAATACCCGGCAGGAGGATCGCGGGCGTTGAGTTCCGTCCATGTCGAAATCGCAGACAGTCCCCGTGGCGGGCGGGTCGCAACGGTCTGCCATGACAATTCGGCCAGGCTCAACGTCATCGACAGCGAGAGCGCGGAGGCGCTAAGCGCCGCAATTCGCGAGGCAGGCGGGAGCCCGGGCGTGCGGGGCGTCGTGCTGCGCGGCGCGGGCGAGCGCGCTTTCATCGGTGGGGCGGACATCCGGGAGATGGTAGACCTGACACCCGAAACCGCCCGCCCGTTCATTACCTCGATTCACGGTGTCTGCGTCGCGATTCGGGACGCGCCCGTCCCGGTGGTAGCGCGGCTGGCCGGTTATTGCCTCGGGGCGGGGCTGGAGATCGCGGCGTCCTGCGATCTCCGGGTGGCCGACGCCACGGCGAAATTCGGCATGCCGGAGGTCCAGGTCGGCATCCCCTCGGTTATCGAGGCGGCGCTCCTCCCGCGCCTGGTGGGTTGGGGCCGCGCTTCCCGCCTGATCTACACCGGCGAGACGATCGGGGCCGACCGGGCGCATGACTGGGGCCTCGTCGACTTGCTCGTCGCGGAAGACGAGATCGACAACGGGATCGCGCGGACGGTGGACGCGATCTGCTCCGCCGGACCTGCCGCGATCCGCCTCCAGAAGGCGCTGATACACGAGTGGGAGGAGCTGCCGCTATCGGAAGCGGTCGCCCGCAGCATCGATTCTCTCGCCGAAGGCTTCGCGAGCGGCGAGGCGCACGAGCGCATGCGGGCCTTCCTGAACCGCAAGCGGTAAAGGGTTACTCCACCGCCCGGTCGAGGATGGCCTGGAGCAGCACCTCGGCGCCGGCGGCGCAGTCTTCCCGCGTCGCGTTTTCGACCTCGTTGTGGCTGATCCCGTCCTCGCAGGGGATGAAGATCATGGCGGCGGGGGCGACGCGGGCGATGTAGACGGCGTCGTGGCCCGCGCCGGAGACGATGTCGCACCAGGAGTGGCCGCCTTGCTCCGCCGCACTCCGCACCGCCGAAACGCAGCCCTCGTCGAACGGCGTCGCGGGGAAGTCCCAAAAATCGACGATGTCGACGGCGCATCCGGCGGCTTCCGCGATCCCGGCGAGGTCGGCGCGCAGCCGGTCGTTCATCTCGGCCAGCGTCGCGTCGTCGGGATTGCGCAAATCGACGGTGAAGAAGACCCGTCCGGGGATCGTGTTGCGCGAGTTCGGACTCGATTCGACGAAGCCCACGGTGGCGCAGGCGTCGGGCGGGAAATCGTGCCCGATCCGGTTGACCGCGTCGATCATCCGGGAGGCGGCGACCAGAGCGTCCCTGCGGAGCTTCATCGGGGTCGGGCCGGCATGGGCCTCCTGCCCGGTCACGGTGACCTCGTACCAGCGCTGGCCCTGGGCGCCGGTGACGACGCCGATAGTCCTGCCCTCGTTCTCCAGGATGGGGCCCTGCTCGATATGGGCCTCGAAATAGGCGCCGATCTCGCGCCCGCCGACCGGGGCGGCACCGTCATAGCCGATCCGTTTCAACTCGTCGCCCAGCAACTCGCCGGTCACGTTGTCGGGCCTCGCCAGCAATTCCTCCTCGCCGAAGACGCCGGCGAATGCGCCGGAGCCCATCATCGGCGGCGAGAAGCGGCTGCCTTCCTCGTTGGTCCAGGCGACGATCTCGACCGGCGCGTCGGTCTCGATCCCGAAATCGTTGAGGGTGCGGACAACCTCGAGTCCCGCGAGCACGCCGTAGGCGCCGTCGAACTTGCCGCCGGTCGGCTGCGAATCGAGATGGCTGCCGGCCATTACCGGCGGCAGCGCCCCGTCCCGGCCGGGCCGCCGGGCGAAGACGTTGCCAAGCCGGTCGACGCTCACCGTGCATCCGGCCTCTTCGCACCAGCGGATGAACAGGTCGCGCCCCTGCCGGTCGAGGTCGGTCAGCGCGAGCCGGCGGACCCCGCCCTTCTCCGTGGCGCCGATCTCCGCCATCTCCATCAGCGATTCCAACAGCCGGTCGCCGTCGATCTTGAGGTTCTTCATGGTTGGGGCAGCCCGTCGGCAAGCTCCGGCGGCTCCTCGGTCAGCGCCTTCTCGATCTGCGGCACCAGCCCGTCGACCGCCATCCGGTAGAGCTCCTCGCCCAGCTCGACGGTAGCCCCGCTCGGGTCGCCGCCGTGCCCGGACAGCGAAACCTGGCGCAGCAGGTAGTAGAAGAAGAGCGTCTTGCCCTTGCCGCCGACCTTCTTCGCCTTGGTCATGTCGACCAGATCGTCGCGGAAGTAGCGCATGATCGAGGTCTCGACGATGTTGCCGTGCGGCACGCCGTAGCTCTCGTCGCCGTAGAATTTCTTCTGGATCTCGGGCGTGATGTCCCACCAGCTGAGCGCCTGGATCTTGAAGTCCGGACGGCTCACCCTGAGGTTCACCGCCGCGCAGTTGAGCGGGTGGATGTTGGGCAAATGCCCGTTGAGGAACAGCAGGCGCCGGAAGCCGGTGGCGTAGAGACCCTCGGCGATCTCCTCGACCACCTTCTGGAAGGTCTCCGGGCTCAGCGACACCGTGCCCGGAATGCCGTCGTGACCGCCCGAATGGCCGACCGGGAGCGGCGGCAGCACCGGAACCCCGGTGCGTTCCGAGACGCCGAGCGCGATCCGGTAGGCCACCAGATAGTCCACGTTCATCGGCAGATGCGGGCCGTGCTGCTCGGTCGCGCCGGTCGGCACGATCGCCATGTCCATGCCGCCCTCGACCAGCTCCCGGGCGGCCATCCAGGACAGCTCGTCGTAGATCACCGGCTTGCCGGTCTTTTCCATTCCGTGGCCTCCTCGTCCCGCGGGCCTCGGGAACGCCGCCCGCTCCCCGAAAATCGTAAGAGCGAACTGCTGGGAAGACCAGCGCTCCCGGAAGGCCTGGCCGGCCGGGCCGTCCCGCTTGGCCGCGCAACCGCCAATGCACTAACCTTCCAGCCGGCCGAGGCTTGGCGGGACGGACGAAGGGAAACGAGGCCATGATTCCCCTGATCGACCTCTCCCGGAGCCGGGACGACGTGGCCGGCGCGCTCGCGGACGCGCTGGAGCGTGTGGGCTTCTTCATCGTCGTGAACCATGGCGTGCCCCGGGACCTCGTCCGGCGGACCTTCGCCGAAGCGGAACGGTTCCACGCCCAGCCGGAAGCGGCCAAGCACGCCGTCCTTATGAACGAGCACAACAACGGCTACATGGCGATGGCGCGCTACAACGTGCGCACCTCGAGGGCGAGCGAGGACGCGCTGCCGGACATGAACGAGGCCTTTTTCATCAAGCGGGAGCGCGGACCGGACGATCCGCTGGCGGGGCGGCGCTTCGCCGGACCCAACCGCTGGCCGGCGGACCTGCCCGGATTTCGCGAAACCGTGCTGGACTATTGCGCGGCGGTGGACCGCTTGGCGGTGAGCGTCCTGCCGGCGCTTTCCCTCTCCCTCGGGCTGCCGGAGGACTGGTTCGCGCCCCATTTCACGCGCAGCCAGTTCTCCTTCCGGCTGTCCCATTATCCGCCCGCGAAGCGCGAGCCGGGGCGCTACGGAATCGCGCCCCACACCGACGTCAATTTCATGACCTTCCTCGCGCAGTCGGGCGTGCCAGGTCTGCAGATCCGGCGCGGGGAGGACGGCTGGGAAGACGTGCCCTTCGTCGAGGACTCCTTCGTCGTCAACACCGGCGACATGCTGCACCGCTGGACCAACGGGCGCTACAAGTCGACCCCGCACCGCGCCTTGCCGCCGGCCGGGCGCCACCGTTACGCGATCCCCTATTTTTTCGGTCCCAACCTAGACGCCGAAATCCTCTGCGCGCCGACCTGCACGGGCCCCGGCGACCCGCCGCGCTGGCCCCCGGTCGTCTACGGGGACCATCTCGCCTGGTGGTACGACGCCAACTACAACGCGTCCGATCAGCAGGATCTGGCTACGGGGTGACGATCAACGGCCCATCGCGCGGCTCATGCGCCTGGGGTCCGCTCCGCCTTCCATGATTCCGGACTCGACGTCGAGCTCGATGGCGCAGACGGCCCCCATCACGGGGGAGCGGTCCTCGATCCGTTCGACATCGTGGCCGCGCGCGGCGAGATCCCGGGCGACCGGGTCCGGAATTCCCTCTTCGACCGCGAGCCGGCCCGGGAACTCCTCGTGCGGCTCGAACGAGTTGGGGAAGCTCCGGGTCGCGAAGCGGGGCGCCTCGATCGCATCCTGGGTGCTCATCCCGAACCGGGTGACGTTGAGCAGGACCTGGAGCATGGCCTGGGTCTGCACGTCGCCGCCGGGCGTGCCGAACGGCATTGCCCAACGCCCGCGAACCCTGGCGAAGGCGGGGTTGGGGGTGAGACGCGGGCGCTTGCCGGGTGCGACCGAGGAGGCGTGGCCGGGCACCGCCCAGGACTGCGAGCCGCGCGACGAGGGGCAGAGGCCGGTGCCGGGAACCACCGGCGACTGCCACGAGACATCGCTCGGCGTGGCCGAGAAGCAGTTGCCGTGGCGGTCGACGGCGCAGCAATACGACGTGTCGGGGGAAGCGGAAACCGGAGATGCCACGGCGTCGGCCGCGGTTCCGCCCGGTTGCGAAGCATCCTCCCCGCCCGCGGGAGGCATGCCGGGCCAAGCCCGGTCGGGCCGGATCAGGGCGCGCCGCTCCCGGGCGTATTCGGCCGAAAGGAGCCGGGAGAGAGGAACGTCCACGAATCTAGGGTCGCCGTAGTAGCGTTCGCGATCCGCGAAGCACAGCTTCATCGCCTCGGCGATCGTGTGCACGTATCGCGCGCTGTTGTGCCCCAGCGACTCGATTTCAATCCCGTCGAGCAGGCCGATCATCTGGGCGAGAACCGGCCCCTGGCACCAGGGCCCGCAGGTGTAGAGCTCGATCTCCCCGAGGCGCGCGAGCACGGGCTCCTCTTCCGCGCTCCCGTATTCCGCGAGGTCCTCCATCGTCAGCCAGCCGCCGGCTTCCTCATGGCAGCGGACCATGGCGCGGGCGAGATCGCCGCGATAGAAGGCATCGCGCGCGGCGGCGAGCCCGGCCTCCCGCCCTCCCCGCGCCGCCGCCGCCTCGTCGATCATGTGTCGGATGGCGCCGGCAAGGTCGGCCTGCACGAAGCGTTCGCCCACGACGGGCGGCTTTCCCCCGGGGAGATAGATGTCCCGGCTCGAGTCCCAGCGGCGGTACTCGCCGGCATGGGCGGCGAGGTTTCCGGCCATCAGCGGGTGAACCGAAAACCCCTCGTTCGCGTAGCGGAACGCGGCCGAGGCGACATCGGCGAACGACATCGTGCCGTACCGCCGAAGCGCGGCGATCCAGGCGTCGGGCGCGGCGGGGACGACGGTGCGCAGGATGCCGTCCGGGATCCGGCCGCCGAATTCGGAGACGAAGCGTTCCAGCGAGGCCGCGCGCGGCCACCAGCCGAGCCCGCTGACGGTCGTGACCCGGTCCTCTTCGGCCAGATAGATCATGATGGGCGCGACGCCGGCGAACTGCACCAGATCGCTGTGCAGCACGCCGAGGGCGATCCCGGCCGCGACCCCCGCGTCGACCGCGTTGCCGCCCGCTTCGAGCACATCGTAGCCCGCCTGCGTCGCCAGATGGTGACCGGAGGCGACCATGTGATGGGTGGCATGGATCGGGGGCTGCATCGCCATCGGTGATTCTCCGTGGGGCCTGACGCTCCGATGTCGCGCGCGGGCACCGGTACGGGACACGGCTCGTGCGTGCGGCGGACCGGCTTTCGGTATATGTATGCACGAGCAAGTATTGTTTGTCCGCAGAGTCTTGGCGATCTTTCGATCGGGGAAGTATGTCGATGTCGGAACCACGCAGCCCGGACGACGCCCGGGCGAGTAACGGACCGGGGCTCTCCGCCCCCGATGCGCCGATCGCGATCGTCGGCATGGCCTGCCGGTTCCCGGGCGCGGACGGTATCGACGCCTTCTGGCGTCTGTTGGAAGCCGGCGGCAATGCGGTGCTGGAGGGCGTTCCCGGGTCCGGAATCGGCCGCGTGGGCGCCCTGTTTCCCGACGACACGGGTCAGATCCACGCCTGCCGCTTCGGCGCCTATCTCGACGGCCTCGACCTTTTCGACGCCGCCTTCTTCCGGATTTCGCCGGTGGAAGCGCAGTTGCTGGACCCGCAGCAAAGGCTGATTCTGGAGACGAGCTGGCGGGCGCTCGAAGACGCGGGCATCGATCCCGATCGGCTGAAGGACAGCCGTACCGGCGTCTATGCGGGGATCAGCAACAACGACTACCGGGGCCTGATCCTGGAGGCCAACGAGAATGCGGGGCCCGCCGAACCCGCCGCCAGTCTCTACGCGGTCACCGGCACGTCGCTCAACACGGCGATCGGCCGGATCGCGTTCGCGCTGGGCCTCGGGGGGCCGGCGATGGCGGTGGACACCGCCTGCTCGTCGTCGTTGGTCGCAACGCACCAGGCGGTTACCGGCCTGCAGCGGGGCGACGCGGATCTCGCGCTCGCGGGAGGGGTGAACATCATTCTTTCCGGCCGGCTGCTGGAATTCCGGGCCAACGCGGGGATGCTGTCGCCGGACGGCCAGTGCAAGGCCTTCGACGCCTCGGCGAACGGATACGTCAGGGGCGAAGGCTGCGGCATCCTGGTCCTGAAGCGGCTCGCCGACGCGGAGACCGATGGCGATCGCATCTGGGGAACGATCCGGGGCACGGCACTGAACCAGGACGGGGCGAGCCCGGGTCTGACGGTCCCGAACGCGGCGGCGCAGGAACGCGTGATCGCGGCGGCCCTCGAGCGGGCCGGCGTCCTCCCGTCGGAGATCGACTATCTGGAAGCGCACGGGACCGGGACGGAGGTGGGCGACCCGATCGAGATCGACGCGATGGCGTCGGTCTACGGAGGTAAGCGCGACGCCGACCGCCCGCTGCTGATCGGCTCGGTCAAGACCAACATCGGCCACCTGGAATCGGCGGCGGGGGCCGCCGGGCTGATCAAGACCGTGCTGGCGATGAACCGGGGACTCATCCCCCGGCACCTGCACTTCCAAAACCCGAATCCGGCGATGGACTGGGAGCGGCTGCCATTGCGGGTTACGTCCGACCCGACGCCATGGCCCGCCGACGGGGACCGCCCGCCGCTGGCCGGCGTGAGCGGGTTCGGTTGGTCGGGCACGAACGCCCATATCGTGCTGGAGGGATATCGCCCGTCCGGCCTCGACGGAGACCGCCGGGTCGCCGGCGCCCCATTTCCGATCGCCGTTTCGCTGCCGGATCCCGTCGCGTCGCCGCGGGCGGAGGACGGGCTCGCCCCGCGCCGGACCCGTCTGCTGCCGCTTTCGGGGAAGTCGGACGCCGCGCTGCGCGATCTGGCGGGACGCTATATCGAATGGCTGGATGGAGAGGAGGCGGCGCTTGCGGATGAGAGCGCGGCATCCGACCCGCCGCTTTCCGACATTGCCTGGTCCGCCAGCATAGGGCGGAGCCACTTCGCTCACCGCGCGGGGGTGGCGTTCCACGACGCCGGGTCGCTGCGCGAGGGTTTGCGGGCGGTCGCCGGGACGGACGACAGGCCGGCATCGCGCAAGGCCTCGACCGTGGCCTTCGTCTACACCGGACAGGCCAGTCAGTGGCCGGGTATGGGCGCGGCGCTCTACGAAAGCGAGCCGGTGGTGCGCGCGGTGCTCGACCGGTGCGAGGAAACGCTCGGGGAAGAGCGTAACGCCTCGCTGCTCGACATAATGTTCGGGCGTCCGGGCGCCGCGGGCGATCTCGACGATCCGCAATGGAAGCAGCCGGCGATCTATGCGCTCGAATGTGCGCTGACCGAGTTGTGGTCGAGCCTCGGCATCCAACCGGACGCGGTGCTCGGACACAGTCTGGGAGAGATCGCGGCGGCGCACGCCGCGGGCGTGTTCGGCCTTGAGGACGGTCTGCGCCTCGCGGCGCTGCGCGGTTCGCTGATCGGCGCGCTGCCCGGCGACGGCGCGATGGCGGCGGTGTTCGCACCGGCCTCCCGGGTCTCGGAGGCGCTGGACGAGCATAATGCGGCCTCGGACGGCATCGGCCTTTGCATCGCCGCCGACAACGGGGCGCATCAGGTCATCAGCGGTCCGGCGGCGGAGATCGCGGCGATCCTCGAACGTCTGGAGACGGAGGGTATCCGGGTCGCGCGGCTGAGGAAGAGCCCCGCCTATCACAGCGCCATGATCGAACCGGCGATGGACGACATGGAGGCGGCGCTCTCGCAACTAGCCTTCGCGCCGCCGTCGCTCCCCTTCGTCAGCAATCTCAGCGGCCGGACGGTCGGTCCGGGCGAGGCGCTGGATGCGGCCTATTGGCGGCGGCAGATGCGCGCGCCGGTCGCCTTCCGCGCCTGTGTCGAGACCTTGGCGGGGCTGGGGGTGGATGCGGTCGTGGAAATCGGCCCGCATGCGGTGCTCGGCCCGATGACCGCGCTTGCCTGGCCGAAGGAAGCGGGCGCCGAGCCCGCGGTGATGTCGAGTCTCAGGCGGCCGGCGACCGGCGAGGAGCAGCCGGCTCCGGGGTCCGGGGGCGGTTTCGTGGAGGCGGTCGCGGGCGCTTACGAGGCCGGCTTGCCGCTGCGTCTCGACGGGCTCTTCGCTGGCGAGTCGCGTTGCCGTACCGCGCTGCCGGGCTACCCCTTCCAGCGCGAGCGCTACTGGGTGGAGGCACCCAAGCGGCGGCGGCAGGGGACCGGGCACCCGCTGCTGGGCGCGCGCCACGATTCGGCGAGCGGCGAGATCAGCTTCGACACCGAGCTGTTCCCCTCGGACCCGGCATGGCTCGGCGACCATCGCGTGTTCAACCGGCTGGTGGCGCCCGGCGCGCTTTACGGCGCCATGGCGACAGCGGCCTGCACCTCCGAAAGCTCCGGCCCGGCGGTCGTCGAGGACTTCCAGATGCGGAGCGCGCTCGTCTTTCCGGAGAAGGGCGGCGAGGACGGAAGCGCGGAAGAAGGTCGTCGGCTACAGGTGCTGCTGGACGGTGCCGGAGAAGACACCTCGCGCCGTGTCCGGATTTTGAGCAGGGGCGCGGCCGACGAAGAATGGACGCTGCACGCCGAGGGCCGGCTCCCGGCAAGCCCCGCCCCGGCTTCGCCGGCGTCCGCGGCATCGCTCGATGTCGCGGGGCTGAAAGCCGATATGACGCCGGTGGATCTCGCGGCCTATTACCGTGCCAAGGCGGAGGTCGGGATCGATCTCGGCCCCTCCTTCCGAACGCTGGGGGCGCTCTGGTCCCGGCCGGGCGAAGCGTTGGGCGAGGTGTCGCTGCCGGACTCCGTCGGCCGGAGCGGGCTGGAGATTCATCCGCTCCTGCTGGACGGCTGCTTTCAGGTGATGGGAGCGGCGCGCGCCCATGGCGGTTCCGACGCCGAAGTCACATACCTGCCCTTCGGATGGGACCGGCTGGAAGTGCCGGAGCGGCTGCCGGACCGGCTGCTCTGCCATGTGCGCACGAGGGGCGGGCCGGGCGGCGCGAACGGCGAATTGCCGGAGGTGGTGACAGCGGACATCGCCCTCTGCGACCTCGACGGAACCCCGATCGGGATCCTGGGGGGATACACGGT
Source organism: Defluviicoccus sp. (assembly GCA_022826125.1). Taxonomy (GTDB): domain Bacteria; phylum Pseudomonadota; class Alphaproteobacteria; order MPNO01; family MPNO01; genus MPNO01. Next base: position 27,614 of record JAJDVM010000348.1, on the reverse strand, counting down.
GAAGCGTGCGACGCGAGCCGCGCTGCTCGCCGCCGTGGAAGGGGTCGAGGAACTGCTCTACGAGATCGCATGGCGCGACCGCGCCTTGCCGCCGGGCATGCTGCCGGCCGACTTCCTCCAGAGCCCGTCGGCCGCGGCGTCCCGCTCGCACCCGTTCTCGCGGTATCTGGCCGATGAAGGTGTCGAGGTCGCGGACGAAATCGACCTGCAAGGGGAAATGGAACGGGCGGCGTGGTGCTATGCGCTCTCGGCCCTGGAAACGCTGGGGTGGGAACGCAGGACGGGCGCTGCCGTGGACCCGGAGGAGCTGCGCGAGCGCCTCGAGGTTCTGCCCGAGCATGCGCATCTGCTTCGCCGGATGCTGGAAATTCTGGCCCGTTCGGGCGTGTTGCAGGCGGAGGACGAGGGCTTCTCGGTAACGGTCGGAGCCGGCGAACCGTTGCCGGACGAATTGCCGCCCGATTCCGAGGGGTATCTGGCCGAGGTGACCGAGCGCTTCCCGCACGCGGCAAACGAGATCGGGCTGTTCCGGCGCTGCGCGGGCGCCCTTTCGGAGGTGCTCCGCGGCAACGAGGACCCGCTGTCGCTGCTGTTCGGCGACGCGGAACCGACGGCCGGCGATCTGTATCGGCTGGCGCCGGTCTGGCGGGCGGCGAACCGGATGATCGGCGAGGTGATCCGGACGCTGGTGGACGAATTGCCGGACGGGCGGCGGCTGCGTGTGCTGGAGGTGGGCGCCGGCATCGGCTCGGCGACCGAACGCTTCCTGCCGGAGCTTCCGGCCGGACGGTTCGACCTCATGTATACCGACATCTCCGCCGGCTTCTTCGCCGACGCGGAGGCGCGTTTCGGCGCGGACGGCGCCTCGATCGACTTCCGGGTTCTGGACATCGAGAAGGACCCGATCGACCAGGGCTTCGACCCCCACGCCTACGACCTGGTCATCGCGGCCAACGTGTTGCACGCCACGCGCCATCTGGACGAGACGCTTGCCCACTGCCGGGCGCTGCTTGCGCCGTCGGGGCTACTGGTAGCGCTGGAGAACCAGCGCGGCCGGGGCTGGATGGATCTGATCTTCGGCCAGCTGGACGGGTGGTGGCGATTCGCCGACAGCTACCGCGCGAACCACGCCCTCGCGGGGCCCGACGTCTGGCGCGAGGCGCTCGCCGATTCCGGATTTGCCGAATCCGAGGTTCTCGGCGTGGACCGGTCGGAAGCGTCCGGCCTGCCGGATCGAGGGGTGATCGTGGCGCAGGGTCCGGCGAAGATCGACTTGCCGGAGGGTGTCTGGATCCTGGCCGCGGACCAGGGCGGCATGGCCGCGTCGCTGGCGGCGCAGCTCGCGGCGCAAAATCAGCGGGTGGTGCTGGCCGGCGACGATCCGGAAGGCGCCGGCGCGGCGGCGGGGAGCGAGGCCGGGATCGTCGCGGCTTCGGTGGAGATGGAGCGGCGCGAGTCCTGGCGATCGCTTATCGAGGATCTGCCCGCGGATGTGCCCTTCGCCGGCGCGGTCCATCTCGTTTCCCAGGACGGCCGCGGCGTGGACGCGACGACCGCAGACATGGCGGCGGATGCCAGGCGGACGGCGGCGAGCGCTCTCGCGCTCACCCAGGGAATCGCGGATGCGGACGTCGTGCCCGAGAAAGGCGTGTGGTTCGTCACCCGCGGCGCGCAGGTGCTGGAACGGGAGCGGACCGGGCAGTTGGCCGGCGCCGCCCTGTGGGGCTTCGGCAGGGTGATGGCGCGGGAAGCGCCCCAGCTGCAACCCCGGATGCTCGATCTCGACCCGGAGGCCGCGGACCCGCAGGCCGTACTCGCGGAAGAGCTGCTGTTCGCCGATTCCGAGAATCACATCGCGCATCGCCAGGGACGCCGCCATGCGGCCCGGCTCGTCCGTGCGGGATCCGGCATGGAACGTCTCGCCCTGCCGGAGAATCCGGACTGGGTGTTGGCGCCCGACGAGGGAGGCGCGATCGAGGATCTGCAGGTGAAACCGTTGACGGCGCGCGGTCTGGAGCCGAAGGAAGTGCGCGTTGCGGTGGAAGCCTGCGGGCTCAACTTCCTCGACGTGTTCCGGGCGATGGGACTGGTCGAAGAAGGGCTGCTCGGCGAGGAGTTTTGCGGCCGTATCGCCGAAACGGGTTCCGAGGTAACCGCGGTCTCGGTAGGCGACCGCGTAGCCGGGTTCGCGTTCGGCACGTTCGGACCGGAGGCGGTGACGCGCGAGGAATTGGTGGCGCTGGCGCCGCAGGGCGTGTCGGCTACGGCGCTCGCCACGATCCCGTCGGTTTTCGTGACATGCGTGCTGTCATACGAGCTTGCCGGGTTGAAGGCCGGCGACCGGGTGCTGATTCACGCCGGCGCGGGCGGCGTGGGGCTCGCCGCGATCCAGCTGGCCCAGGCGGCGGGCGCGGAGGTGTTCGCCACCGCGAGCTCGCCCAAGCAGGCCTATCTCCGCTCGCTCGGCGTCGAACATGTATTCGACAGCCGCTCGACCGCGTTCGGCCGGGACATCCTCGATGTCACGGACGGCGCCGGGGTCGACGTGGTGCTGAACAGCCTGACGGGCGAAGGCTTTATCGAGGCGAGTCTTTCCTGCCTCGCGGAGGGCGGCCGCTTCGTGGAGCTCGCCAGGCGGGACATTCTGAGCAAGGACGAGATGACCGCGCTGCGGCCGGACGTCTCCTATTCGATCCTCGATCTCTACACCCTGAAAGAGCAGGATCCGGCGCGGCCGGGCGCGGCTTTGAGGGAGGTGCTCGATCGAATCGCCGCGGGAGAGCTCGCGCCGCTCATGCACACGAGATGGCCGCTGGCGGAGACCAGCGCCGCCATGGGCTACATGCGCGCGGCGCGGCACATCGGCAAGATCGTGCTCACGACGTCTCCGCTCGGGACGGGACGGCTGCGGCAGGACGCGACGTATCTGGTGACGGGCGGCCTGGGCGGCATCGGCTGCGCGCTCGCCGAATGGCTTGCCGAGCACGGCGCGGGAACGGTCGTGCTGAATGGCCGCAGACCGCCTGACACGGCGGCGGAAAAAGCGATTGAGGCGCTGCGCGCCCGCGGATTCAGCATCGAGGTCGAGCTTGCCGACGTGACGGACACGGATGCGCTCGATGCCATGCTGGCGCGGATGGACGGAACCCTGCCGCCGCTCGCCGGGGTGATCCACAGCGTCGGCGTGCTGTCGGACGCCGCCCTGGGGAACCAGAGCTGGGAGAGCTTCGAAACCGTTCTGTGGCCGAAAATGCTGGGAGCCTGGCACCTTCACCGGGCGACGGCGGACCGCGATCTGGACCTGTTCGTCCTGTTCTCGAGCGTCGCCGGGATTCTGGGCAATCCGGGCCAGGCCAACCATGCGGCGGCCAACACCTTCCTCGACCAGCTTGCCGCCCACCGGCGTGCGCTGGGACTCCCGGGGCAGGCGATCGCCTGGGGCGCCTGGTCGGAGCTGGGCGAGGCGGAGGAGCAGCGCGAGCGGATCGCCGGGCGCCGGGAGGCCACCGGCACCGGCTGGTTCACGCCGGAGCAGGGGTTCAAGGCGTTCGAGCGTCTGCTGCGGCAGGATGCGACGAACGCCGTGGTGGCGGCGGTGGACTGGCCCGTATTCGGAGACTCCCTCGGAACCCGCCCATCCGTGCTGGAGGACCTGCTCACCGTCGCCACGGAGGACGACGATTCATCCTCGTCCGAAGACCTGCTCGTCCAGCTCGGCGCCACGCCGCCGGCCGGGCGCGAGGAATTGCTGGCGACCTTCCTCCAGCGGGAAGTCCAGGCGGTGCTGAGGCTTCCGTCGGCACCGGCGACCACGGTGGGTTTCTTCGACCTGGGAATGGACTCCCTGATGGCGGTCGAGCTGAGAAATCGTCTGAACCGGGCGTTCTCCGAAGCCTATGCGGCGCCGAACACGCTGGTGTTCGACTACCCGACCATCGCCGATCTCGCGCGTCATCTGGTGGAGGCGCTCGGCGACTCCGCCCCCGCTCCCGCCGCGGAACCCGAGCCGAGTCCGCGAACGCCCGTGCGGAGTGCAGACGATGGGATCGCCATCGTCGGCATGGCGTGCCGCTTTCCGGGGGCGCCGGACATCGCCAGCTTCTGGCGCCAGCTCGAATCCGGCCACGATGCGGTGACGAACGGGCGTCCGGACAAGGGGCCCTGGGCCGGGGTCGCGGGCGACCCCACGGTCGAGGACGACGGTTGGCGGCATGGCGGGTTCGTCGAGGGGATCGACCGGTTCGACTCGCGCTTTTTCGGGATCCAGCCGATCGGCGCGCGCGTGATGGATCCGCAGCAACGGCTTCTCCTGGAAACGAGCTGGAGCGCGCTCGAGGACGCGGGAATCGATCCCGAAGGGCTGAAAGGCAGCCGTACCGGAGTGTACGCGGGTATCGCGACCAGCGAATACCGCGACCTGATGATGGCCGGCGGCGACGGGCTCAACTATCTCGGGACCGCCAGCAGCACGGCTGTCGGCGGCGTCGCGTTCAAGCTGGGCATCATGGGACCGGCGATCCCGGTGACGCTCAACTGCGCGGCATCGCTGGTCACGGTGCAGCAGGCGGTCGCGGGCTTGCGGCAGGGAGAGGTGGACCTCGCCCTTGTCGGCGGCGTGAACGCGGTCTTCTCGTCGGGACTGACCAGGGAAATGGCGGCGCTCGGGATGCTGTCCAGGGAAGGGCGCTGCAAGACCTTCGACGCCGCGGCCGATGGCTTCGTGAGAAGCGAGGGCTGCGGGATGGTAGTCCTGAAGCGGCTGGAGGAAGCGGAAGCCGACGGCGACCGTATCTGGGCGGTGATCCGGGGGGCGGCGGTCAACCAGAACGGGGTGAGCGCGGGGCCGACGGTGCCGAACGGGCCGGCGCAGGAGCGGGTGATCGAGGAGGCGCTGTCACAGGCGGGCATTCGGCCGTCGGACGTGGACTATCTGGAGGCGCACGGGGCGGGATCGGAGTTGGGCGACCCGATCGAAGTCCAGGCCGCGGCGGCGGTTTACGGCAGGGAAAGGGCCAAGGACCGCCCGCTGTTGATGGGGTCGGTGAAGACCAACATCGGCCATCTGGAATCCGCGGCCGGCGTCGCCGGCCTGATCAAGGTCGTCCTGGCGATGCGCCACGATCTGATCCCGAAGCACCTGCATTTCAAGGACCCGAGCCCGCATGTGGACTGGGACCGGCTGCCGGTAAGGGTGGTGTCGGAGACGACGGGCTGGCCGCGCCATCCCGACCGGCCGCCGAGGGCCGGCGTCAGCGCATTCGGAATTTCAGGCGCGAACGCCCACGTCGTTCTGGAAGGATACGACGCGGCCGACGGCATATCCGTGGACGGGGTCGACGGGACGACGCCCGCCGGGCCCGCCCGGCATGTCGCGGTGTCCCTGCCGGAGCCGGTCGCGGAGCTTCCGCGGGACGAAGACGATCTCGCCCCGCGGGAGGCGCGTCTCCTGCCGCTCTCCGGCAAGTCGGAGGACGCGCTCAGAGCGCTGGCCGGGCGGTATCTGGCATGGCTCGACGAGCGGGCCGACGAAATTTCGCCCGATTATGCCGCATCCGGCCCGCTGCTCTCCGACGTGGCATGGACGGCCGGCGTGGGGCGGAGCCATCACGCGTACCGCGCGGGCGTCGCGTTCCGGGATGCCGCTTCGTTGCGAAACGGACTGACGGCGCTCGCCGAGGGCGAAGGGCTCGTGAATCCGGCGACATCGCCAAAAATCGCTTTCGCGTATGCGGACGAATCGAACGACTGGTCGGGCCTGGGCGCGGCGCTCTACGAGAGCGAGCCGGCGGTACGGGCGGTGCTCGACCGCTGCGAGGCGATCTCTCGCGACGAGCGCGGCGAGTCGCTGCTCGACAGGGTGCTCGGCCGGGCCGGGTCGGGCGGGGCGCCGGACGACGCCGGAGCGCGGGCAGCGGTCTATGCGCTGGCGTGCGCGCTCACGGCGTTCTGGGCAAGCATCGGCATTCGGCCGAGCGTGGTCGTCGGACGCGGCGCGGGCGAGATGGCGGCGGCCCGGGCCGCGGACGTCCTAACCCTGGAAGACGGGCTGCGCCTCGCGGCGGCGGGCGAACCCGAAACGGTGCTGCGAGATGTCGCGATCGCACCTCCGTCGATCGCCTTCGTGAGCGGCGTTACCGGTCGTCCGCTCGATCCGGGCGAAACGCTCGACGAGGGGTACTGGCGTCGTCAGGCGACGGAAACCGCGTCGACGGAGCGTTGCGCCGAAACCCTGGCGGAGTTGGGCGTGGACGCGATCGTCGAGATCGGCCCACAGGCGGCGCCGGAAGCGACCCTCGCACGCATTCCGTCGGTCGGTGCCGACGGCGGCCTGGTGGACGCGGTCGCCACGGCCTATGAAGCGGGTCTCCCGGTTTCTTTCGCGGGACTGTTCGCGGGCGAGGCCAGGCGCCGGATCGGGCTTCCCGGCTATCCGTTCCAGCGCCGGAGCCACTGGGTCGGAAAACGCGCGAAATAGGCGGAAAGGTCTCCGCAGCCTATGGAATGCCGAGGCTCGCCAGGAACTCCCGGAGCAGCGCGGCACACTCCTCCGGCTCTTCCAACTGAAGCAAATGGGTCGCGTCGGGCACGAAATCGTAGTCCACGACCGAGACCTGTCCCAGGTCGAAGGTCGGAAGGTAGGCGTTCCTGACGGTCGGATCTCCCCCGATGACCTTCGTCGGGCAGTAGAGCAGGTCGAGGTCCAGGAGGGGGAAGAAGCTCCTCGCGTAGTCCATGAGCTGGGCCTCGTACTCGCGTGGGCAGCGCAGCTCGTATCGCTCGTCGCTCGCGGATTTTCGTAGCGTCGTTCGGGCCATGAGCTCGTGGACACCGGGAACGACCCGCGCGAAAGTCGGCACGAGGCCGAGGAACTCGGCAAACGCCTCGCGCGTCTTGAAGCGGTGTCCCCGCTTTCGGATCGTCGCGGCCGCGCGCTCCGCGGCCTCATGAAGCTCTATCTGGCTGGCGCCCGGTTTGCACAGAGGCGGGTCGAACAGAACCAGCGCCGCGTAAGGCTCGGACAAAGACAGAAGCGGCACGAGCGTCGAGAGGGAGTGAAAGACCCCGACGGTCGGCTTGTCGCCATAAACGCGGGCGATGGCGTCGAGAACGATGTCATGGTCGGAGATCAGCGTGGGAATATTGTGGTCCCGCTGGTCGCCGACGCTATTCCAGCCATGGTTCCTGACGTCGTAGACCGCCAGGTCGAAATCGCCGGCGAGCAACGACCAGAACGGGTAGTAGAGATCGGCGGCGAGACCGTTGCCGTGGCTCAGAACCATCCGCGGGCCCGACGGATTGCCGTGTCGCCGAACCGTGGTAACGGTGCTGTCGTCGAGCCGGACATCACATGTCGAAAGGGGCTCGGGAATCTTCCAAACCGCTTCTGTCGTCATGGCGGAGGGTCCGGTTTCCTCTTGGCGTCGCCCATCGAACGGGGCGCGCCCCGCTCAATACGCGAACCGCCTCCGGATTCGGAGGCGGTCGGTTCTTGCGCGCGTGGAGCCGGGAGCCGGGCGGCGAATGCGCTCGGGCGTCCCGGCTCGTTACGTCAGGCGCGCGCGTCGATAAACGAGACGAGGTCCTGCAGGGTCTTGAACTGGAGGCAGTCGTCCGCGGCCAGCCCCAGGCCGAACTCGTCGTTGACCTCCTTGTAGAACGCAACCGCCTCTACCGAGGAAACGCCAACGTCGCTGAACTGGGCCCCGAAGTCAGGCTCGTGGTCCAGCTCGAAATTGTCCGCGATGATTTTCTTCAGCCGGTCTGTGGTCGACGACATGAACGTGGACTCCCTATCTGTCGGTGGTCGGGCGCGAACCTCACGCCGGTTTCAATCACGTGCCCGAACGCAATGCCCAACAAGCATATGAGCATCACAAGTCTGGCTTGAGAAGCTTACGGACCTCCCCGGACTCCGGCAAGCCCCCGATACGCCGAACCGGTGCGGACGAGGGGGGCAGCCTGTAGGCAAGCGCGGCGGCGAAGCGCGGCTCTCCCAGATCCAGCAGGCGCCAGGTCTGCGACGGCAGATGCGGGAATCGAAACGCGCCGGACCGGTCTCCCCGCAGCATCGGCGCGGGGATCTGGAAACCGGTCGGGTTCAGCGAAAACCCGGCGCCGAGAGCCTTTATCAGCGCCTCCTTCATGCTCCACAGGCGATAGAAGAGACGGACCCTTTCCCGACCCGCCGCATTCCCCAGCAACCGCCGTTCCATGGGGCCGTATACCAGACTGCCGATTCCCTCGAGATCGCGTTGCGAAACCCGCTCCTCGACATCGACGCCGAGACAGTCATACCCGGCGATCGCGATGAGGCCGTGCCGACCGCTGTGACTGACATTGAATCCCGCATCGACCGGCTGGCCGGCTACCCTGGCGGCCGGCTTGCCGTGCTCCAGATAATCGAACGAGAGTTGCCGGCCCGCGCAGCCGAGGCGCTCGGAGAGGATGACGCGGAGCGCGGCCCGGCAGAGAGCGAACTCGCGCCGGGCGCGCGCCGACAGGATGCGGCGCCAGCGCGCCGTCTCGGCCTCGTCGAGCAAGGAGACGGCGCGGGCTTCGCGGGCCTCGTCCGGCGCGAGGTCCACGTGAAGGACGATCACGCCCTCCACCTCGCGCCAGGGTGTCCACCATCGTTCCCTTGTCATCGCCGGAAGCCGCCGTCGACCGGATCGCGGGGCGCGCCGCCGGTCGCCGATCGCGTTCGCCGCCGGGTCGGGCGCCCGCCGAACCGCTATTCCGCGGCGATGGACTGCACGGCGCCTTCCTCGTCCAGCAGACGCCGAAGGTGCCGGCGCGCGGCGACGACGGCGTTGTCGGCGCGTATCGCCACCAGCTCGCGGTCGGGCTCCAGCGCGATGCGGGCCTGCTGCGCTTCCATGATCGCCTTGTCCTCGAGGAAGGTCGCATGGACTTCCTGGAAGAACTCGTCGACGGCTTGCGGTTCGTCGGTCCGGTAACCGATCGCCGCCGACCAGAAATAGTGGAAGCTCGACTCGGTCTCCGGCGTCGCGCCGTGGAACAGCCGGTTCCTGAAGCCGCCCGGATCGCTTTCGTCCTTGAGGTCCTTGCCGGTATCGACCGCGCTCGCCCACTGCAGGACCGCGGACGGGGCGACGTACTCGAACTCCTGGCGCCGGTCGATCGGGCCTTCGAAACCGACCGCTTTGACGAAGGTGGGCGGCGGCGGCATCCCGTGCATCTCGCGGGTCAACAGAACACCCGTCGGTCTCCGCTCGACCGTCATCTCGGCGGTGGAATGGGCCAGTCCGGACCCCCCGATGGTCCGGGCGTGCAGATATCCCAGATGCGACAGATCCATCAGATTGTCCATCATCATCATGTAGTTGGCGGCGATGCGGAACATCGCGCGCCGGTGCGGCCAGCGATCCGGTTGGTCGTGATAGGGGAAATCCAGGATCGCGTCCTCGTCGGTGGCCGCCGGATCGCCCATCCAGATCCAGACGAATTGCTGCCGCTCCACGACCGGGTAGCTGCGCACGCGCGCCTCGCCGGCGATGCGCTCCTGACCCGGGATGCGCACGCATCGCCCGGCCCGGTCGTAGACCAGCCCGTGATACCCGCACTGGATTCCCTCCGCCACGACGCTTCCGTGGGTGAGCGGCGCGCCGCGGTGGCAGCACCGGTCCTCCAGCGCGGCCGCCCTGCCCCCGGCATCGCGGAACAGCACGATCGGCTGGTTCATGATCGTCCGGGCGAGCGGCTCGCCGCCGATCTCCTCCGGCCAGGCGGCAACGTACCAGGCATTCCTCAGAAACGGCGCGATCGTCTCGGCGCTCATTGCGGTCGTCCTTCCTCTCGCCTCCGGTCTTGCCTCCCTAGCCTAGCGCCGATCCGCTTTATTTAGAACCGCTCCTTCGGTAGTTCTGGAGGTCCGGTCGGCGAAGACGGAGGGACCCATGAGAGTCTGGCAGATCGTCGGCGAGGGCGGCATCGACGCCCTCGAACCGGCCGAACGGCCCTCCCCCGCGCCCGGTCCCGGACAGGTCGGGATCCGGGTGCGGGCCAATTCGATCAACTACCGCGATCTCAGCACCGTACGGGCGCCGGCGCAGAGGGGCTTCGCCTTTCCGCGCGTGCCCAATTCCGACGGCGCCGGCGACGTGACCGCCGTCGGCCCGGGCGTTTCCGGCATCGCCGAAGGCGACCGGGTCGCCGGGTGCTTCTTTCAGGACTGGGCGGCAGGCGGCATCTCGGCGGCCGCGATGGCAAGCGCCCTGGGCGGAGCGCTCGACGGCATGCTCGCGGAAGAGGTCGTGCTCGACGCCCGGGGGGTCGTGCCGGTTCCCGCGCATCTCGACTACGCGGAGGCAGCGACCCTGCCCTGCGCCGCGCTGACGGCGTGGAACGCGCTGGTCGACAAGGGCGGCCTCAAGGCGGGCGACACGGTGCTGCTGCTCGGCACCGGCGGGGTATCGATCTTCGCGCTTCAGTTCTGCGTCCTCATCGGCGCGCGCGCGATCGTCACGTCGAAAAGCGACGACAAGCTCGGCCGCGCCCGTAACATGGGCGCGTGGCGGACGATCAACTACGCCCGCACGCCGGACTGGGCCGCGGCGGCGCGGGAGCTGACCGGCGGGGACGGCGTGGACCATGTCGTGGAGGTCGGCGGCGGCGGCACGCTCGCGCAATCCATCGAAGCGGTCCGCATCGGCGGCCATATCGCGATGATCGGCGTGCTGACCCAGGGCACCGTCGACCCCACGCCGATCCTTCGCAAATCGATCCGCCTCGACGGAATATATGTCGGCAGCCGGGCCATGTTTCTCGACATGAACGCCGCCATCGAGGCTGGCGGGCTGAATCCCGCGATCGACCGGCGCTTCGCCTTCGCCGATGCCAGGGAGGCCTACCGCTGCATGGAAGCAGCCGGTCATTTCGGCAAGATCGTCATCGAGTTCTGAGGCCGGGCCGAAATGCGCTAACCTGAGCTCCACCGGACACCGGAAAACAGGAGCACGCCATGGCGCTCAACAGGTACATGATCGAACGCGACATTCCCGAGGTCGGAACCCTGGAACGCCAGCAGCTGGCCGAAGCGGCCGCCAAGTCGAACGAGGTCCTCTCCCAGCTCGCTCCCGACATCCAATGGGTCGAGAGCTATGTCGCGGCGGACAAGACTTTCTGCGTGTACCTCGCCACGGACGAGGACATCATCCGCAAGCACGCGGAAATGAGCGGGTTCCCGGCGAGCAGGGTGACCGCCATAGGGAAGACGATCGATCCGACGACGGAAAAGGCCGGCTGACCGGATCTACCGACCTTTGGCCGGCGGCCCGCATCGCACGGCTGCCCGCCCCATGCACATGGCGGGACGAACACGGAGCATCTGGAGTTAAGGTGACCTCGGCGCGCTATTCGATTTTCAGCCTGGCCCGAAACGCGCTCGGCTATCACCGGAACTGGCCGCGGGCCTGGCGCAGCCCGGAGCCGCGCCCGTCATACGACATTGTGATCGTGGGCGGCGGCGGACACGGGCTGGCGACCGCCTACTATCTGGCGAATGAGCACGGGCTGGGCAATATCGCGGTCCTCGAGAAGGGCTGGCTCGGCGGCGGGAATACCGGACGCAATACCACGATCATCCGCTCTAACTATCTGTGGGACGAAAGCGCGCATCTCTACGAGAAATCGTTGCAGCTTTACGAGGGGCTCAGCCGCGAGCTCAACTTCAACATCATGCTGAGCCAGCGCGGAGTTCTGAACCTTGCCCACAACGAGCACGACCTGAAGGAGCTCTCCCGCCGCGTCCGGGCGATCCGCCTCAACGGCATCGATTCGGAAGCCCTCGACCCGGCGGGGGTCAAGGCCGAGGTGCCGATCATCAATACTTCGCCGGACGTGCGGTACCCGATCCTCGGCGCATCGATACAGAGGCGGGGCGGCGTGGCCCGGCATGACGCGGTTGCCTGGGGCTTCGCCCGGGCGGCCGACGCGCGGGGGGTGGACATCGTCCAGAACTGCGAGGTGACCGGGATCGACGTCGCGGGTGGTCGGGTGACGGGGCTGGAGACGACGCGGGGCAGGATCGCCGCGAAGAAGGTCGGGGTGGTCGCCGCCGGTCATTCGAGTGTCCTCGCAGCGATGGCGGGCTTCCGGCTGCCGATCGAGAGCCACACCCTTCAGGCAATGGTGTCGGAGCCGATCAAGCCGGTGCTCCACAGCGTCGTGATGTCGAACGCCGTCCATGTCTATGTCAGCCAGTCGGACAAGGGCGAGCTCGTCATCGGCGCCGGGATGGACGGCTACAACTCCTATTCCCAGCGCGGCAGCTTCCAGATCGTGGAAGGCCAGATGGGCGCGCTGGTCGAGCTGTTTCCGATCTTCTCGCGGCTCCGCATGCTGCGTCAGTGGGGCGGGATCGTTGACGTCTGCCCCGACGCGAGCCCCATCGTCGGCAAGACGCCGGTGGAGGGGCTCTATATCAACTGCGGCTGGGGCACCGGCGGGTTCAAGGCGACGCCGGGTTCGGGCTGGGCGTTCGCCCATACCATCGCTCAGGACCGGCCGCACGCGCTGAACGCGCCGTTCACGCTGGAACGGTTCGCGAGCGGCGCGCTGATCGACGAGCACGGCGCCGCGGCGGTGGCGCACTGAGCCCGGCGATGCTGCTGATCCCCTGCCCCTGGTGCGGCGAGCGCGACGAGAGCGAGTTCACCTGCGGCGGCGAGGCCCACATCTCGCGTCCGTCCGATCCCGACGCGCTCGACGACGATGCGTGGGCGGACTACCTGTTCATGCGGACCAACCCGAAGGGCAGCCACCGCGAGCGCTGGTGCCACAGCCACGGCTGCGGGCGCTGGTTCAACGTCGAACGCGACACCGTCACCCACGAGATCGCGGCGGTCTACCGCATGGGCGAGACCCCGCCGGGCGACGAACCCGGGGACGGGACGTGACGGCGCAGCCGCACCGCCTGGCCGAGGGCGGCGCGATCGACCGGTCGCGGCCGATTGCGTTCTCGTTCAACGGACGGCGCTATACCGGGTTCGCCGGCGACACGCTGGCCTCCGCCCTGCTGGCGAACGGCGTGTACCTGGTGGGACGCAGCTTCAAGTACCACAGGCCGCGCGGCATCCTGTCCGCCGGCACGGAAGAACCCAACGCGATCGTGCAGCTCGGCTCCGGGCGCGATACCGTGCCCAATCTCAAGGCTACCGGGGTCGAACTGTATGAAGGTCTCGCCGCGAACAGCGTCAATTGCCGGCCGGGCGTCGGCTTCGACCTGGCCGCGATCAACGACTTCGCACACCGCCTGATCCCGGCCGGGTTCTACTACAAGACCTTCATGTGGCCGCATGGCGGCTGGCATTTCTACGAACGGTTCATCCGACGGATGGCGGGGCTGGGACGGGCGCCGGACGGCCCCGATCCCGACCGCTACGAACGCATGAACGCGCATTGCGACGTCCTCGTCGTCGGCGCGGGACCGGCCGGGCTCGCGGCGGCGCGGGAGGCTGGGCGAAACGGCGCGCGGGTCATTATCGCCGACGAAGACAGCCTGCCCGGCGGGACGCTGCTGGGCTCGGCAGGTTCCGGATGGCTCGGCGAGACCACGGCCGAACTGGAAGCTCTCGATAACGTCCGCGTTCTGACCCGGACGACGGTCACCGGATATTTCGACCATAATTTCCTGATCGCGCTCGAACGGGTTACCGACCACATGGGACCCGGCGCGCCGGCGCACCTGCCGCGCCAGCGCCTGTGGCGAATCCGCGCCGGACGGGTCGTTCTGGCGACCGGCGCCATGGAGCGGCCGCTGGTGTTCGCCAACAACGACCGACCGGGGGTGATGCTGGCGGGCGCCGCGCGCACCTATGTCAACCGCTTCGCGGTCCTTCCCGGCCGGCGCGCGGTGATCGTCACCGACAACGACGAAGCCTACGCCTCGGCCCTCGATCTGAGTCGCCATGGCGTCGACATAGCGGCGATCGTCGATCTCCGCGCCGCCGGCGATGGCGGGCGGCGCGCGGAAGCGCGCGAGGCCGGGCTGAACGTCATGAACGGCCATGCGGTCGTCGATACCGCCGGACGGCGCCGGGTGCGCGCCGCCCTGGTCACCCGTCTCGGCGCCGACGGAGCGGTCGCCGGACCCGTGAGCGTGCTCCCTTGCGACCTGATCGCGATGTCGGGCGGCTGGAATCCGGCGGCGCACCTGTTCTCCCAATCGGGCGGGAGGTTGCGCTACGACGAGGCGTTCCGCGGCTTTCTGCCCGACTCCTCCCGGCAAGCGGTGCGGTGCGCGGGCGCGGTCAACGGCACCCTGGACACGGAGGACTGCATCGCCGAAGGGCGTGCCGCGGGCGCGGGAGAGCCCGAGGCGCCAGGACCGGCGCAACCCGCGACGCGGGCGGTTTGGGCGGTTCCCGCGAGAAAGCCGGGGGCCGAGGCAAGGCGGTTCGTCGATTTCCAGAACGACGTCACGACGGCGGATATCGCGCTGGCGGCCCGCGAGGGCTACGAGTCGGTCGAGCACCTGAAGCGCTACACCACGCTCGGCATGGGCACCGACCAGGGCAAGACGGGGAACGTGCCGGGGCTGGCGATTCTTGCGGCCACCCTCGGCGTTTCGATCCCGGAGGTGGGCACGACCACGTTCCGCCCGCCTTACGACCCGATCACCCTCGGCGCCATCGCCGGGCGGGACGTGGGTTCTCTGGCCGACCCGGTGCGCCGGACGCCCTTGCACGCCTGGCACGAGGAGAACCGTGCCGTCTTCGAGGACGTCGGCCAGTGGAAGCGGCCCTTCTACTACCCCCGCCCGGGCGAGACGAAGGACGACGCGGTGTCCCGGGAATGCCTGGCCGTCCGCAACGCCGCCGGCGTCATGGACGCGAGCACGCTCGGCAAGATCCTGGTTTGCGGTCCCGACGCGCGGGAGCTCCTGAACCGCGTCTACACCAATGCCTGGGACCGGCTGGAAGTGGGACGCTGCCGGTACGGGCTGATGCTGGGCGAAGACGGCATGATCATGGACGACGGCGTCACGGCATGCCTCTCCGAGAACCGGTTCCTGATGACCACCACCACCGGCAACGCCGGGCGGGTGTTCGCCTGGCTGGAAGAGTGGCTTCAGACGGAATGGCCCGAGCTCAGGGTCTATCTCACCTCGCTCACCGAACAGTTCGCCACGGTCGCCCTCGCGGGTCCGGACTCCCGGGCGATTCTGGGCACGCTCACCGACGATATCGACCTGGATTCGGAGGCATTCCCCTTCATGAGCTGGCGCGAGGGCCGCGTGGCGGGGCGGCCGGCGCGCGTGTTCCGGGTCAGCTATACGGGCGAGTTGTCGTACGAGATCGTCGTGGCCGCGAACCATGCGATGGACCTGTGGACCGCGCTGACGGGCCCGATGCACGACGTCACCCCGTTCGGCACCGAGGCCATGCACGTGCTGCGCGCGGAGAAGGGCTATCTGATGATCGGCCAGGAAACCGACGGCACGGTAACGCCGCTCGATCTGGACATGGGATGGATCCTGAGCCGGAAGAAGGACTTCATCGGCCGCCGCTCGCTCGCCCGCGGCGCGATGCGCGATCCGATGCGCAAGCGGCTCGTGGGGCTCCGGACCGAGGACCCCGGGACGGTGCTGCCCGAGGGCGCGCAAATCCTCGCCGAACCCCCTTCGAGCCCGCCGGAGACCATGATCGGACACGTCACGTCGAGTTACCGGAGCGCGACGCTCGGCCGCTCGATCGCGCTGGCGCTGGTCAGGGGCGGGCGCGACCGGAACCCCGGCACCGTCCATGTGCCGCTCGACGACGGCACCGTTCGCGCGGAAATCTGCGATCCGAGGTTCTACGATCCCGAGGGGGCGCGCCTCGATGGCTGAGCCCGGGCCCGGCGTCGAACTCCGTACCTGTCCGCCGCGCGGACGGATCGAACTGCGCGGCGATCCGGGCGATACGGGGTTCATGGCGGCAGTCGCGGAGGCCGTCGGGCTGGAACCGCCGCGGACACCTCACACCGGCCGGTCGCACGCCGGCGCGGTCATTCTCTGGCTCGGTCCCGACACCTCGCTGATCGAAGTCCCGGCCGAGGTCGAGGATGAGGTTGCCGGAAAGCTGGAGAAGTCCCTTTCAGGGTGCCACGCCTCGGTCGCGATCGTCGGCGATGCCTATGTCACCCTGTCGCTTTCCGGGCCCAGGGCGGCCGATGTGCTCGCCAAGGGGATGACGCTCGACCTGAGCCCGGACCGTTTCCCGGCGGGCGCCTGCGCGCGCAGCCTGCTCGCCAAGGTCCCGGTGCTGCTGCATCGCCCGGGAGACGCGCCCGAATACGAGGTCAGCGTTCCCCGAAGCTACGCGGAATTCGCACGAGACTGGCTCGAGGACGCCGCGCTCGAATACGCCGTGACCGGCGACTCCCCTTAGCCCGGTGCCTCTTCCGGCTCTCGCGCCGGAGCGGGCGCCGGAACCGCCGAACTGTCCTCGGACAGCGACTTGAAGAGCCCGTAGGCCATGAAGATCATGATCACCGAGATCGGTAGCGCCGCGGCGATGGACGCCGTCTGAAGCGCTTTCAGCCCGCCCGCGAGAAGCAGCACCGCGGCCACGAACCCCTCGCCCAGCCCCCAGACGATACGGAAGCGCTGCGGCGGGTTGTCGTTCCCCATGGAGAGCATCGTGGTGATCACCAGCGTCCCGGAATCGGACGAGGTGATGAACCACGTGGCCAGTAGGAACGTCGCAAGGGCCGACATGATCCATTGCAGGGTCGAGATGTCGGTCAGGCGTTCGATGGTGCCGTAGAGCGCCGCGGGCAGGTTCCACGCTTTCACCAAGTCGACGACACCCGCGGTGCCGACGCCACCCGCCGCGTTGAGCTCCATGTAGATCGCGTTGCCGCCGAACATGCAGAGCCAGAAGAAGGCGATTGTGGTGGGAACGAACATGACGCCCACCATGAATTCCCGGATCGTCCGGCCGCGGCTGATGCGCGCGATGAACAGCCCGACGAAGGGCGCCCACGAGATCCACCAGCCCCAGTAGAAGATCGTCCAGCCGCCCTGCCACGCGATCTCCTTCTCGGTGCCGGCGGTCCAGAACCCCATCGGGATCACGTTCCAGATGTAGTCGCCGAGCGAGGTGACGAAGAAGCCCATCAGCCACTTGAACGGCCCGCCGAACAGGAAGAAGGCGAGTAGGACGAGCGACAGCCAAATGTTCCATTCCGAGATGATGCGGATGCCGTTGCCGACGCCGGACACCGCCGAAACCGTTGCTACCAGCGAGATGACGACGATCAGGATGATCTGCGTCCATATCCCGGGATCGACGCCGAACAGCACGTTGAGCCCGGTCGCCATCTGGTTGACACCGAGGCCGAGCGAGGTCGCGACGCCGAAGATCGTGCCGAACACTGCGAGAAGATCGACGCCATGCCCGATGGGACCGTAGATCCTGTCGCCGATGATCGGGTAGAGCGCCGAGCGCATGGTGAACGGCAGCTTCTTGCGGAAGCCGAAATAGGCAAGGCAGAGGCCGACCACCACATAGACCGCCCAGCCGTGGAAGCCCCAGTGGAAATAGGTGACCCGCATCGCGTGGACCGCGCGGGTCAGGTCCATTGACGTCGCGCCCGCGACATCCGCGTGCGGGTTGTTCGGGTAGCCGAAAGCGCCGGAATTGTCGAAATAGAAGATCGGTTCGGCGACGCCGAAAAACAGGATGCCGATTCCCACCCCGGCAGAAAACAGCATCGCGAACCAGGAGAAATTGCTGAACTCGGGCCGCGAATCGTCGTCGCCAAGGCGGATCGAGCCGAACCTCGAGAACATCATGATGAGGCAGAACAGCACCAGCCCCATGACGATCACGATGTAGTACCAGCTGAGCGAAGCTTCGATCCAGCCGCGGATGGCCGTGTAAATGCCGTTGGCGAACTCGACGTTGAGCACCGTGAAGACCACGAAGGCAACCACCATGCCCTTGGCCGCGAGGCCCATGCCGGTGTGGAGCCCGCGCATGAGTCCGGCGCGCGCGATCAGGTCTTCCATTGCCCTTGACGACACTTCGTCCCTCCTCCGGCGTTCGCCGAACACGTGGGGTTTCGGGGATCGAGGCCGAAACCCTAGCAAATGGCGAACGCTCCGCGATACCCCGGCCGTCCGGCTTGGCGGGGAAACCGTCGATGCCCTAACATCCGAACGGGAGCAGTATCGGCGACATCGTGAGACTCGTCACTTTCCGTCATGGCTCGACCGGCGACCGGGATCGCGTGGGAGCGCTGATCGACGGCGACAATGCGGTCGTCGATCTCGGCGCGTCCCCGGGCGGGCCGGCGTTCGCATCGATGCTCGCGCTGATCCGCGCCGGCGACGAGGCGCTGGCGGCGGCGCGCCTCGCGGCGGCGAACCCGCCGGCCGGCGCCGTGATCGCGGCCGACGAGATCGCGCTCCGGACACCGCTCCCCGAACCGCCCCAGATCCGCGACTGCCTGTGCTTCGAGGAACATCTCAAGCGCGCCTTCGAGGTCATGCGCAAGACCGGCGGGTCCTCGTCCTCGTCCGCATTCCAGGTGCCGGACGTCTGGTACCGTCAGCCGATCTATTACAAGGCCAACCGGCTGGCGGTGGTCGGCCACGAAGAGGACGTATCGTGGCCGAACTACGCCGACGTGATGGATTACGAGCTCGAATTCGGCTTCTTTATCGGCAAGGGCGGCAGGGATATCGCGAAGCGGGACGCGCGCGCGCATATTTTCGGTTTTTCGATCTTCAACGACTTCTCGGCCCGCGATGCGCAGGCGCTGGAGATGCCGGGCGGGCTCGGACCCGGCAAGGGCAAGGACTTCGACACCGGGAACGTCATCGGCCCGTGCATCGTCACCGCCGACGAGCTCGACCCCTATGACTGCACCATGATCGCCCGGATCAACGGCGAGGAATGGTCGCGCGGACACTCGGGCACCATTCACTGGACGTTCGAAGATCTGATCGCCCACGTCTCGCGGTCCGAGACCTTGCATCCCGGCGAGTTCTTCGGCTCGGGCACGGTGGGCGGCGGCTGCGGGCTGGAGCTCGAGCGCTACCTGTCGGACGGCGACACGGTCGAGCTCGAAGTCGAGGGTATCGGCATCCTGCGCAACAGGCTCATCAGGGAGGCATAGGAATTGGTCGAGAAGATCCGCCGCGTGGTTACCGCGCACGACGACAACGGCAAGTCGGTATTCGTCATCGACGGCGACGCCGGCACGGTCAAGGAGATGGAATCGATGCCGGGCCTCGCGCTCACCGAGCTGTGGCGGACGGACGGCGCCCCGGCCGACAACTCGGGACGCGCCGACGCCGCCGACGGTCCGGTCGTGCTTGAACCGGCGCCGGGCGGGACCGTGTTCCGCATCGTCGAGTTTCCGCCCGACAGCGCCTGGCGCGACCGCGCCGACGCGAGGGACGCCTTCGATTCGATCGGCGCCGGACATGCGGCCGACACCGCGAGCGACGATCCGATGATGCACAAGACCTCGACGGTGGACTACCTGATCGTCCTCAAGGGCGAGATCTGGGCGGTGCTGGATACCGGCGAGGTCTGCCTCAAGCCCGGCGACGTCATGATCCAGCGCGGCACCAACCATTCCTGGAGCGTGCGCACCGACGAGCCCTGCCTGCTCGCCGCGGTCCTGGTCAACGCCGATCCGGTCTGAGTGCCCTGCCCCTCCGTGAGGTTGTACCGATGACTGCCACCGACGGGTCCGGATACGGGCGTAACGCGATCATTCCGGAAGAAGACGCCAGGCTCACCCATGTCGGGGCCGGTACGCCGATGGGTGAGCTGATGCGGCGCTACTGGCACCCCGTCTGCATGTCGTCGGAACTCGCGGATCTGCCCAAATATCTCAGGATCCTCGACGAGGAGCTGGTCGCTTATCGCGACAGGTCGGGCCGGGTCGGCGTGCTGGGTGCCCACTGCGCCCATCGGGGGACGTCGCTGGAATTCGGCCGGATCGAGGAGCACGGTCTGCGGTGCTGTTACCATGGCTGGTACTACGACGCGGAAGGCCGATGCCTCGACCAGCCGGGCGAACCCGACGGAAGCCCCTACAAGGACGAGGTGCGGCAGCCCTGGTACCCGGCCGAGGAATACCGGGGTCTGGTCTTCGCCTATATGGGGCCGCCCGACCGGAAGCCGCTATTGCCGCGCTACGACATCCTGGAGGACGAGGACGCCGAGTATCTCGCCTACCGCAATTACAGCCGCGGCGCGGTGGCGGCCTGCAATTGGCTGCAGCTGCACGAGAACGCGGCCGACCCGATCCACATCTACACCCTCCACGGCGCCAATCGCAGCGTCTTCGACTTCGACGACGTGATGGGGATCAAGCCCGACATAGATTTCGTCCGTTCGGATCGGCATGTCTCCTATATCCGGACGACCGATCTCGAAGGAGGGAACAGGCTGGTCCGGACCTCGACGATCTACGTGCCGACGGCAAAATGCATACCGCCGCCGGACGTCACAGGCACCGATCCGGAAGGCGAGACCGAGCGCGCCCGCATGGTCGGCTGGTGGGTGCCGGTCGATAACGAGCGCACGATCGGGTTCCACATCGAACGCATCGATCCCGGCAAGAGGATCTTCCAGCCGCCGGACGGGGAGGTCGTCCGCGATTACGAGGAAACCCAGCGCACGCCGGACGATTGGGAGGCGCAGGTCAGCCAGCGCCCCATCGCCCGGCACGCGCTGGAACACCTGGCCACCTCCGACCGCGGCGTGGTCATGTTTCGGCGCCTGTTGAGCGAGGCGATCGACGCCGTGGAGCGCGGCGAGGACCCGCCGGGCGTCATCCGCGACCCGGCCGACCGGATCGTCGCGGTGCCGTCGGGCAACGAGGTCGTCGCCGCCGGATAGGCGATTTATTCCTTCGGAATCAGATTGCCGGGCGCGTTGATCCCGCTTGCGCCCCATCGGTCCGGGTGGCCGCGCTCGTACTGGCGCGGATAGGCCATCGGCTCGCCCAGCTCCCGCGCGGCGTGCCACGCCCAGCGCGGGTTGAACAGCATGGGCCGTGCCAGGGCGATCATGTCGGCCCGTCCGCGAGTCAGGATGTCTTCGGCCTGACGGGGCTCGGCGACCTGGCCGACCGCGATGACCGGCATGTCGACGGCGGCCTTTACGGCCCCTGCGAACCCGGTCTGGTACCCCGGCCCCACGGCGATCCGCTGCGCCGGGGTCAGGCCCCCGCTGGAAACGTGGATGTAGTCGCACCCCTGCGCGTCGAGCGCCCGGGCAAGCTCGACGGTGTCTTCGACCGACCAGCCGCCCGCCGCCCAATCTGTCGCCGAGACGCGCATACCGATCGGAAGATCGGCCGGCCAGACCTCTCGAACCGCCTGGAACACGTCGAGCGCGAAACGCATCCGGTTGGGCAGGCTCCCTCCGTACTCGTCGTTCCGCCGGTTGGTCAGCGGCGACAGGAACTGGTGGATCAGATAGCCGTGCGCGCCGTGGAGTTCGACGACCCGGATCCCAGCCCGTTCCGCGCGGCGGGCCGCGTCGACGAAACCCTGGATCACATCGGGGACCGCGTCGGCCGACAGGGGCTTCGGCGGCGGCCATTTTTCCGAGAGCGGGACAGCCGAGGGTGCGACCGCCTCATAGCCCCCCTCGTCGACCGGCAGGGGTCCCCCGCCCTTCCAGGGTTCCCGGGCCGACGCCTTGCGCCCGGCATGGCAAAGCTGAACCCCGAAATGCCCGTCGCCGTGCGTCTCGAAAAACCTTGCGATGCGCGCAACGGCGCGCTCCTGCTCGTCGGAGTAGAGGGAAAGGCAACTCGGCGCGTTGCGCGCGCACGCCGCGACATAGGTGGACTCGGTCAGCACCAGCGCCGCGCCTGACACCGCATACTGGCCGAGATGCATCAGGTGCCAGTCCCCCGCGACGCCGTCATCGGCGGAGAACTGGGTCATCGGCGCAACGACGATGCGGTTGGGCAGTCTCAGACCGCGCAACTCTATCGGTTCGAACAGTTTCGACGCCATCCCTCTTTCCGTCTCGGGCTCCCCGCAACTTCGCGCATCCTCTCGAAGAATAGCGGATCGAGGCGACAGAGGCAGGACGATCGGGACAAGCCGCCGATTGGCCGGCAAACCGCCGATGCACTAACATCGGATCCCGGCCGGATGGGCATTCCGCCGCGCCGACACGGAAGGAAACGAAGACCTTGGCCCTTCTGATCAGCAACCTGATGATGGGAACGGAGGCGGAGTGGCGCGCCGCGATCGCCGCCGAGCTGCCGGACCTCGAAGTGCGGTTCTGGCCCGAAACCGGAGACCCCGCAGACGTCGAATACCTGGCGTTTACCCGCCCGAGCCCGGACGACTGGCCGGAATTCCCGAACCTCAAGGCGATGCTGACCCGTCAGGCCGGGGTGGACGGATTCATAAGACACCCCAGGCTGCCGCGGGTTCCGCTCTCCAAGCTGGAACCGGTCGACGGCGATCCGATGATGACCGAATACGCCGTCATGCACGTGCTCCGGCTGCACCGGAGCATGCCGACCTATCGGGAGCGCCAGGTGTGGAAGGAATGGCGGGAAACGGCGCAGAAACGCCCGGAGGAACGCACCGTCGGTTTTCTCGGCTACGGCACGATGGCGCGGAAACCAGCCCGGATCCTGCGCGACATGGGGTTCGACGTCGCCGCCTGGACCCGGACTCCGAAGGCCGACGCCGATGTCCCGATCTATGCCGGCCGCGACCGGCTCGACGCGATACTCGAACGCTCCGACATCGTGGTCTGCCTGCTGCCGCTGACCGGTGAAA
Organism: Defluviicoccus sp.; assembly: GCA_022826125.1. Taxonomy (GTDB): domain Bacteria; phylum Pseudomonadota; class Alphaproteobacteria; order MPNO01; family MPNO01; genus MPNO01. The sequence continues at coordinate 4,834 of JAJDVM010000348.1, read as the reverse complement.
CGCGCGGCATCCTGAACGCGGAGGCGTTCGCGAAGATGCCGGAGGGCGGAATGGTCATCAATATCGGCCGCGGCGAGCATGTGGTGGTCGACGACCTGATCGCGGCGCTGGATTCCGGCCATCTCTACCACGCCGCGCTCGACGTGCATTCCCCCGAACCGCTGCCGCCCGAGAGCCCGCTCTGGGATCACCCCGGCGTGACCGTCATGCCGCATGTCGCGAGACGCCCGAACGTCGCGCAGCTGGCGCCCCAGATCGTCGCCAACATCAGGCAGCGCGAGGCCGGGCTGCCGCTGCTTCAGGAGGTCGACCGGGACGCCGGGTATTGACGGCGGGCTACGCGTTCGCCGGATCGAGATCGGAGGCCATGACCTCGGGGCTCAGCCCCGCCGCCTCTTCGGCGTCGAAGTTGAGCTCGATCTTGATGCCGTTGGGGTCGAACAGGAACAGCTGGTACAGGCCCTGGTCCGAAACCTGGCGTTGCGAGAATTCGACCCCCAGCCCGGTCAGGCGGGACATCGTGGTCCTCAACCCGGTCGCCCGGAAAGCGATATGGTCGACCACCCCCGTGCCGGACGTCGCGTCGGACTGCTGGCCCAGATAGGCTATCCGGTTCTCGGAGACATCCTTGCCGCCTTCGGTCACATGCACCACGTCGCGGTCGCCGATATAGAGCCAGACGACGGGAAACTTGAAGTCCGGCGTAGGCCCGGCCACCATGCCCAGCACATCGCAATACCAGTCCCTGGTCCGTTCGATATCCTCGGTCTGCACGAGGAAGTGTTCCAGGTGCGAAAGCGGCATGCCGCTTCTCCCGCCGTTCAGCGTGCCGACCAGCATATTCGGGACCCGTGCCGGATACGAGTCCGATCGCACCGTCAGGAATGGAGACCTTCAATGCCAGCCTATTGGGTAGCCCGCTCGAAGATCCACGATCCGGTCCAGTACAAGAAATACACCGACTTGGTTCCGGCGATCCTCGAGAAATACGGCGGCAAGGTGCTCGCCCGCGGCGGCGACTACCAGATCATGGAAGGTCCGGAGCATTTCGAGCGCTTCGTGGTCGTCGAGTTTCCGTCCTTCGACCAGGCCGTCGCCTGCCACCGCTCGCCGGAGTACCAGGCGGCGGCCGGCCACCGGCGCAACGGCGCGGGAGAGGTGGAGCAGGTCATCGTCGAGGGCGGCGAGGCGACGCCGATCTGAGACGGCGGCACGCCATCTCGCTCGGCCGGCGCGAACGGTCGAACGGCGCTTCGGCGCGACCGGTATCGAGGAGCATTGGGCAGTGCGATACGGAATCTGGACCCCTCTGCCGCACGCGGTGCGCAGCGACGCCGCCATGGCGGACGCCGTCGCCGACCTCAGCACGCCGGGCGCCGGCGGCGCGGTCGACAAGTCCTTCCGCATCGCGGTCGACGTCGTCGAGCGCGCCGAAGCGCTGGGCTTCGAGACCACGCTGATCGCCGAGCGCCACCTCGGCCCCGATCTCGAGGCCTGGGTGCTGACGTCCGCGCTTATCGCCCACACGAAGCGCATCGAGCTCATGTGCGCGGTGCATCCCGGCATCGTCTCGCCCCAGCTTGCCGCCAAGATGGGGGCCTCGCTCGACCGCATCAGCGGCGGGCGCTTCGCGGTCAACGTCGTCAACGGCTGGTACGAACGGGAATTCGACGTGTTCGGCAACGGCGGCTGGCTCGACCGCTCGGACGCCCGTTATCGCCGCATGGGCGAGTTCGTGGACGTGATGAAGGGGCTGTGGACCGGGGAAACGTTTTCCTTCGAGGGCGAATTCTACCGGTGCGAGTCGGGAGAGCTGCCGATCAGGCCGGTTCAGGTCCCCAACCCGCCGATCTATGCCGCCAGCCGGTCGGAGCCGGGCAAGGAGGTGGTGGCACGCGCCTGCGACGTGTGGTTCGTGGCCTACGATCCGGGCTTTGCCGGCGCGGAGGCCAATCTCGCCCGCTTCGCCCGTGACATCGAGGACCTCGACCGGCAGGCGGAGTCGTACGGCCGGTCGCTGTCCTACGGCATCAGCGCGCACGTCATCTGCACCGAAAGCGCCAGCGAGGCCGAGGAGCGGGTCCAGGAACTGGAGGAATACGGCAGCCGCGATCCGGTCTCGGCGGTCGCCGCGAAGGGCCTCGGCGCCGGGCTCGTCGGCACGCCCCGCCAGATCGCCGACCGCCTGCGCTACTTCGATTCGATCGGCATCGAGTGCCCGATGGTGCACTTCCATCCGATGATGGAGGGGCTGGAGACCTTCGCCGCCGAGGTGATGCCGTTGGTGGAAGGGCGCTGACGGGCCGCTCCGCTACGACAGCGGCGGTCCGATCCCGGTCCGGTAGGGGTCGTCCGGCGCGAAATGCAGCACCGTTTCGCCGACAACGAAAGCCCGCCCCTCGATCGTCGGGACGATGCCGCCACCGGAGCCGGGCCGGTAATGCGCGCGGTAGGTGCTGCCGATGACGCTCTCCTGCACCCAGGTCTCGCCCGGGGCCAGGTCGCCGTCGGCGGCGAGGCAGGCGAGCCTGGCGCTGGTCCCGGTGCCGCAGGGCGAGCGGTCGTAGGCACCGCCGGGGCAAAGGGTGAAATTGCGGCTGTCGGCGGCGGCCGAGGCCGGCGGGCCGAAGAACTGGATGTGGTCGACCCTGGCGCCGTCCGCGCCTTCTATCCCGGCCCGGGCAAGCGCCCTTTGCACCCGCGCCGCCGCGTCGGTCAGAGCCGGGATGTTCTCCGTTTCCAGTGGCAGCGGCGCTTTCGGGCACTGAAAGAACCAGTTGCCGCCCCACGCCACGTCGCCGGTCACGCGGCCCAGCCCCTCAACCTCGACGCTTACGCCGGCTTCCCGCCGATAGCTCTCGACATTCTCCACCGCGAACGCGTTGACCCCCTTCGCCTCCACCGTGACGACGCCGACCGGCGTTTCGAACCGGTGTGTCCCTGTCGCGATCCTGCCCAGCCGGGTCAGCGTCGCGGCCACCCCGATCGTGCCGTGGCCGCACATACCGAGATTGCCCACGGTGTCGAAGAAGACGATTCCGGTCGCGCAGGACGGATCGTCGGGCGGGCAGAGCAGCGCGCCCACCATGGCGTCGAAGCCGCGCGGCTCGGTCAGCAGGGCGCTCCGGATCCAGGCGTGCCCGGCCTCGAACCGGGCCGCCCGCTCGGCGAGACTGCCCGTTCCCAACTCCGGGCCGCCTTCGACGATCGCGCGGGTGGGCTCGCCCTCGGTGTGGGAATCGATCACGCGCACGGGGGGATCTCGCGCACCCGCGCGCCACGGAACCGTTTCATCGTACCGGACATGCGCCCCTCTTCCTCGACCGACGCCGATGCTTCCACGGGACGGAGCTTTTCATGGGGATCCGCCTACTTCATGTAGGCCTTGGACGCGTCGAAGACGGCGTGGGTCCACGCGCCCTCGGGCCTCTTCGAGATCACCGGGGTGGACGCGCTGCCCAGCAGCACCTCGACCGTGCGCTCGTAGTCGGCTTCGACCAGCTTGCCGAGTTCCTTGGTGCCCAGCAGCTTGACGATCTCGCCCATCATGCGCTTCTGGTGCTTCTCGGTCTGCGCCCCGGTCTCGTCGTTGTTCAGCACGATCTTCGCCGCGGCGTCGGGATTGGACCGGGCCCAGGCCCAGCCGCGGTTCGAAGCGGCGACGAAACGGGCCATGCGGTCGACGAACTTCGCATCCTTCAGACGGTTCTCCAGGACGTAGAGCCCGTCTTCCAGGGTCTGCACGCCCTGATCCGCGTACTTGAAGACGACGAGGTCCTCGGGCGCAAAGCCGGCGTCGACCACCTGCCAGTACTCGTTGTAGGTCATGGTGGAGATGCAGGCCGCCTGCTTCTGCAGCAGAGGATCGACGTTGAAGCCCTGCTTGAGCACGGTCACGCCCTTCGCCCCGCCCTTGGTGGAGAGGCCGAGCTTGGCCATCCAGCTGAGGAACGGGTATTCGTTGCCGAAGAACCAGACGCCGAGGGTCTGCCCCGGGAACTTGTCCGGGCCGGTGACGCCGCTGTCCTTCCGGCAGGTGAGCATCATGCCGGACTTCTCGAAGGTCTGGGAGATGTTGACCAGCGCGACGCCCTTTTCGCGCGCCGCCAGCGCGGCCGGCATCCATTCGACGATCACGTCGGCGGCGCCGCCGGCGATCACCTGGGGCGGCGCGATATCGGGTCCGCCTGGATTAATCGCCACGTCGAGGCCGACAGCGCCGTAGAAGCCCTTGTCCTTGGCCACGAAATAGCCGGCGAACTGGGCCTGCGTGATCCATTTGAGCTGCAGCGTGACCTTGTCCTTCGCCGCCGCCGTCCCGGCCGACAACGCGAGCACCGCCGCCGCGCCGAGCAATGCGAGTCTTTTCAGTGCCACGGTCCGTTCTCCTTCCCCGTTTCCCGGGACGCCGGGCGGCTCCCCCGCCGCGGTCATCGCCTCTGGCGATAGGACGGTGACGCCGCGTTCGAGCAGCGCGAGCAGGCCGCAAAATGCCGATCCCGCGAGCGCGGCCACCGCGATGGTCGCCCAGACGGTATCGATGTTCATCCGCCCGACGTCGGTCGATATCCGGAAGCTCATGCCGACGATCGGAGTTCCGAAAAACTCGGCGACGATTGGCGCCGATCAACGCCAGCGTAGAGTTGATCTTGAGCGCATTGAAGATAAAGGACAAGGCGTTCGGCAGCCGGACTGTCGGTAACACGAGGTATGTCCGGTTGATGTACCAGATGATCTGTCCGGTCATAGAAGGCATTCAGGCCATGGAGGGTTTGGATGCGTGGGACGGAGCAGGCACAGGGGCTGAGACTGATGAAGTTCGAGGAGGTTTACG
>JAJDVM010000344.1 GCA_022826125.1 Defluviicoccus sp. | reverse complement strand
AAGGAGGCCGTTGACGGTGACGCAGGATGAGATGCCCTGCCGCTTCAGGCTCGCGACCTGATCGGCCATGAGCGCGACGAGCGGCGAGATGACGACCGTGAGCGCGCCGATCCGGTGATAGCTGGCCAGCGCCGGCAGCTGGTAGCAGAGCGACTTGCCGGTGCCGGTCGGAAGAATTCCGAGAACCGAGGTTTTGGCGAGCGCGGTTGCAACGATGGTCTCCTGGAGGGAGCGTCCGTCATCGCCGGCCGGCTTCGGCCGGAATCCCTCGAAACCGAACCACCGTTCGAGCAGGTTGGCCGGGTCCGCCGATGATCGGCACCACTCGCAGGCGGGGTCGGTGCAGGACGTGTCGCGGAGCCTTCGGACGAGTGCGCCCGCCTCGGGAAACTGGTGACGGACCCATGGCGGCATGACGGAGTTTTCGCCGGCCACGGAGATCCAGGAGAGCGCATAGGCGAGCGGCCACCCGGTCCGGTCCGGTTCCGGGATGGCCGATTCCATCCGGTGGATGCAGGCCCGGCCGGCGAGAATTTTCCGGATCGCCTGCTGCGCCTCGGGCGCGCCGGGCCTGGGTGCGTCCCTCGCTGACCGGAACACCGCGTCGAAGCCCTGCGGGTTTTCGTTGGATGTCGCGAGCCAGTGGAGGCCAGTGAGGAGATCGGGATCGGTTCGTGCGAGTTCCCGGAAGGCGGCCAGTTGGTTTCGCAGGACGGTGAGGACGAGCCCGGCGTCGATTTCGGGGTCACTGGCGTTCCCGGCCTGAAGCCGGCCATCCTTATAGTGCTTGACCAGGCGGTGATAGGGATTGCGGGGAAAGGCGAGCGGATTGAGCCAGAGCGTGTCGATCGGGGGATTCGTCAGGACCCTCAATCCGGGATTCACCTCCCGCAGATGGGGCAGATCGTGCTGGATCACGTTGTGGCCGAGCACAAAATCCGTGCCGGAGGAATAGGCATCCAGCCCGAGCAGCGCCTTCGCGAGGTCACCGCCACGATAGTTGCAGATGTCGCTCGTTATCGGACGGACCGCTGCAAAGCTGTGAATCCGGCCGGTGTTCGGATCGACTTCGAGGTCGACCGAGACGCATCGCGGGAGAAGCTCCTCCGTCCCCACCGTTTCCCCCGAATGCCTGCCGTGGAAGTCGCATCGGACATGCGCATGCCGCCGAGAGCAGTTCGCAATTCTCGTAAAATCGCTCCGGCGGGCAAGCAGATAACGAAGATTTCCGACTCATTCAACGGCCTCCGTCATCGGGCTAACCCGACGCGGCCGTCATTCCCATGCGGCCGTCATCGACTGGATCGGGCTGCGGTCGACGATCACCTCGACCTTGTCGCGGTCGAGCTTTTCGAAGGCGAGATACGCCGCCACCTCCATCTCGTCGTCGAACGTGGCCAGGGGCTCGTCCGATTCGAGCAGCACCACGGTAAAGCTCGGAGGATAGACCGGCCACCCCCGGAAATGATCGGACCGCTCGTACGATCTCCGGGCGCAGAAATCGCACCGTGCCGCTCCCTGGCTGGGCTCCCCGCAATCCGTACAGCGGTCGGCCGAGCGACGACTCCAGTACCTCTGTCGGGAGGTTTTGTTTTTCCGATGGGAATCGACATAGTCGGCTTCCAAGACGGAACACGGTGCGCATCTCGACCCGCCGTCTGTGGCCGGTGCGCCGCATCTCACGCAGAGGCCGGCGGATCTCCGGACGGCGTATATCTCCCTGTTGGCTTCGCGTCTGGAAACCCTGCAAGGCTCGCAGGTGGCGCTCCCCTCGACCGGAGGGCGCTGGCCGCACCGGGTACAGAGGTTCGCTGCACGACGCGAATCTTTGCGCCTCTTGCTGGCCGCGCGGGCGCTCCGCCTTTTCTTATTCGGACAGCGGCCGCCGTACTTGAGCCCGGCTGCTTTCCCGGCGGCGTATTTCTCTCGGTCGGCCTTCCGGCGTTTTTCGAGACAAGGCTCGCAGCGGCGGCGGTCCGGCGCGGCGGGGTTTCGGCCGCACTGGGAGCAGAGCCCGAGGGCGAGCCGCTCTTCGGTCCGCAGGCGGCGCCGCTCCCGGCCCTTCGCACGCGCGGAGGGGTTCGCATCGGCCATGACGTGCTGCTCCTGAATGTGGGTGAAATAGACAGGGCGGGCGCCCCGCCGACATGCCGTCGACGGGACGCCCGGGAGAGTCGGTCAGCCCCTCTGCCTTCGGTTGCACAGGATCCCGGCTGCGAGGCTCCCCCAGGCTTGCCTGCCGCCGCGGCTGCGAAGCCCAGTGCAGACGATGATCTCCGTGCGGTCGGGACGCATCGCCTCGGCCTCCTCGCGCGAGACCACGACGCGCCTGCGCTTCCGCCCGCGCTTCGCGTTCTCCGCCCCGTCCCGGACCGGGCGTATATCTCCGTCCGCGCCCGCGCGGAACCGCTCGACCACGAAACGGTCGTCGCCGTCGAGACCGCCCCCGAAATAATGAAGCAAAAAGGTGGCCTCCGTGTTGCCGGGCATCGCCATCGCTGTAGCCATTTTCGATTCTCCTCGTGCCGGTGATGGATGGCGGAGGGATGCCCTTCCCCGGGACACCCCAACGCCGACCGGCTCGGGGCTTCTCTCAAACTCTTGCGGGCGAGAGACGGGATCGCGCGGGGCGGCAGAGGATCGCCGTGACGACGCGCGATGGCCGCGGCTACCCGGCCCGGCGACGGTTTCGACATGGGACGGTTCGGCGGCAAGACGGGTTCCAGACGGAATGCTGCCTGGATTCGAGACCGACGGTCTCGGCGCGACCTACCGGCGTACCCTGCTCCGGATCAGTCGGCGCCGGGCCTTCCGTCGCCCGCCATCGCGGCCTCGATCGCCGTGCCGATGCGATCCGCCGCGGCTTCGACGTCCCGGTCGCTGACATGGGCGTAGCGCAAGGTCGTCGTCGGGTCCGAGTGTCCGAGCATCCTGGCCACCGTCGACAGCGCGATGCCCCGGGCGACCGCCTGGCTCGCCACGGTGTGCCTCAGATCGTGCAGGCGGACATCCTCGATGCCGGCTTCCTTCCTTGCCCGGTACCACAACGGCAATGCGTGGGACAGGGGTCTCTCCGGTCCCAGGGGGGAAGGAAACACGTACCGGCTTCCGACCCGCGGCTGGCGATCGACAATGGCGCGCGCGGTCTCGCTCAACCACACCGTCCTCGGACCGGTCTTGGCCTTGGCCAGCCTCAGCCTGTCGCCGTCGACCTCGGACCATTCGAGCTTCATGATCTCGCCCCTCCGGCAGCCGGTCAGAAGCAGCATGCGGATCACGTCGGCCTGCTGCCGCCGGGACGGCCGGGCCTCGACCAGTCTCTCGAGGGCGCGAAGCAGCCGGTCGATCTCCCCGGTCGACAGGAAGCGGGTGAGCTTCGGGCGGGAATTCCTCCTGATGCCGTGCGTCGGATCGGCGGCGATTGGCCCGGTCGCGACGGCGGCGTTCATGATCTGGCGGAGGAGGCGCAACGCATGGTTCGCCCCGCCGGGCGCGGTCCTGCTGTAGCCGTCGAACCAGCGTTCGATGTCCCGCCGGTTCATCCGATCCAGCCGGCATGCGCCGAAGGCTGGCAGGAGCTGGTTCTTCAGCATCCGGTCCACCCATGCCCTCTGCGAGGCACCCCAATTGTTCATGGCCGCCGGCTTCCACTCGTCCAGCGCGAAATCGCGAAACGTCGGTACGCGGGACCCATCCTCCGGACCGTCCGCGGTATCGTGGTCCCGAGGGGCCACGCACGCGCGCCGGGCTTCCTCGACGGTCATGAGCGCGGCCGGGCCGAGGGTGCGCCTGACCGCCGCGCCTCCGGCATGTCCGTGCCAGACGAAGCTGCGGTGGGCCGAAGGGCGAACGCGAACCCCGAGCCCGAAAACGCGGCTGTCCCAGACGATGTATTCCGTGGCGCCCGCCTTCAGCCGCGCGACGCCGGAATCGGTAAGCCGTATTCTCTTTCTCCCCGTCACGTTCGTTCTCCGGCAAGAACCGGTGCGAGGGCGTCCACCGCCTCGCGGACCGTTGCGTCGGAGAGATGCGCGTATTTCAGGGTGGTCGAGGGTTGCTCGTGGCCGAGCAGGCGGCCCAGCGTGCGAACCGACTCGCCGCTCGTCAGCGCGATGCTGGCGTACGAATGCCGGAGATCGTGCAGGCGAACATCGTCCAGGCCCGCCTCCGACCGGACCTCAGACCAGAAGTCCTGGAGCCACAGCCACGGCGCGCGGCGGCCTGCCACCGGAAAGACCGTTCGACCCGACCGCGGCAGGCGGTCGAGGATGTCCCGCGCCGGCCGGGACAGCCAGACCGTTCGCGGCCCGGTCTTGCCGTCCGGCAGGTACAGCCTTCCCTCCCGGTAGAAGGACCATTCCAGGGTCAGCACCTCCGATCTGCGGCACCCGGTGAGCATGAGCAGCCGCACCGCCGCCGCGTGAAGCGGGCGGCCTTTCCCGTGCCGGTCCAGCGCTTCGCCCAGGCGGCGATATTCCTCGGGCGACAGGAACCGTTCGGACCGGCCCCGCCGGTAGCGCCGGATGCCCTTGCAGGGATTGCTGTTCTCGGGGCGGTAGCCCCAGCTCTCAGCCTGCCGCATGATTGTCGAGAGGATCGGCGCCGAGCGGTTCGCCGCCGCTGGCGTCGCGTGGAGCGAGCGGAACCAGGTCTGTACGTCCTGGCGGGTGATCGCCCCGATGGCACGACCCTCGAAATATGGAAGGATCTGCCGGCGGAGGTAGATGCGGTTCACCTTTAGGGTTCCGGGCTTCCAGCGCCGGCCGTAGCGGTCGAAGACCTCCTCGGCGACCGACTCGAAGGGCGTCGTTCCGGGCTCTTCCACGTCGGGCTCCCTGCCCGCGCGCAAAGCCGCGAGCATCGACCTTGCCCGGACGCGCGCCTCGGCCTCGGTGATTTCCGCCGCGTCGCCGACGATCTTCCAGACCCTCCGGCCGCGGTATTGGCTATGGACGAAATAGCGTTTCGTGCCCGAGGGCATCACGCGAACGCCGTACCCCTTGAGGTCCGCGTCGCGGACATCGCGCACCTTGCGGCGCGGTCCCAGCGCGTCGACGCGGCGCTGGGTGAGGCGGATTGCCGGCATGGCGACAAGTCTCCGATCTGTTGCGCTGGGGTGCGAAAAGGCCTTCCATTTCGCGCCCATTTGCACTAGAATCGGAAAAATATCTCAATTATTTCAGATACTTAGCACCGCCGGTGCGGCCCTCGGTGTAGTAGGGCTCGTCCGGCAAGTCGAAATCGCCCATGCCGAACATCTCCTGCAGGTCCGGCGGGCTTTCGTTGCCGAGCGTGGCCGCCAGCTTCTGGTTTGCCGGCGGATCGTAGCCCCTGGTCGCGGCAATGCTGGGCCGCGGGACCCGCATCTTCTCCTCCAGCGGCAGGGCGAAAAACTCGTACGCGAGATCGCGCGCGTCGCCGACCACGCTCTCGGGGACGCCGTGGCCCACGATGGTGAAGAAGCCGATCGTCTCCAGCGCTTCCCCGACCTGTCCGGCGATCTTCCGCTTTCCCGCCGGATCTCCGGCGAGCATCGGGGCGATGTCGATCTGGGGAATACCGTTCGATGCCATCGGAATGTTCTCCCGCCTCGCAATCCGGATCGAAACATGTTCGCCCGCGCCGGTGCAAGAAGCGCTTCGACGAAGGCGGAACCGGCGCCGGGGCGGCGCTCTCCGAATCCGCTACACTGCGGGCACTGGACCCGGCCCCCGAAACCCGTCGTTACGCATGAAGCTGCAATCAGTGCTTCTCGGCACTACGTTAACGATGCTGTTGGCGCTGCACGCGACGACGATCGATACGCTGCTGCCCGGGATACCCGACATCCGCTCGGAGTTCGCGGTCGGGGCCGGTGCGGGGCAGCTCTCGATCAGCGCGTTCGTCTATGCCTTTGCGGCGGTTCAGCTCGTCTACGGGCCGCTGTCCGACCGCTTCGGCCGACGGTCGGTGCTGCTGTGCGCGATGAGCCTGTTCACGTTGGGCACGGTGCTGGCTTTTGTCGCCAACTCGTTCGAAGCGCTCGTGGTGTCGCGCGTCGTTCAGGGAATCGGGGCGGGGGCGGCTCCCGCCGTCGCCCGCGCGGTGATCCGCGACATCTACGGCCCCGAGCGCTCCGGGCAGGTCCTGAGCTACATCATGGCGGCGTTCGGCATAATCGCGGTCGCCAACCCGGTCGTCGGCGGCGTCCTGACCGACTGGTTCGGCTGGCGTGCCGTCTTCGTCTACATGACGGCCTACGGAACCGCGATCCTCGTACTCGTCTGGTATCGCCTTGCCGAGACCCGTCCCGCGGGAGAGGCGGGCGGGTCGGGAATGCGGCGTCTGCTCCGAAACTACGGCGTGATGCTGACCGATCGCCGCTTCGTCGTGATTACCGTATGCACGTGCTGCATCCATGCCGCGATGTTCGGCTGGCTTGCCGGGTGCGTCCTCGTCTTCATCGATTCCTGGGGCGCCACGCCGACCCTCGCCGGGACGTATATCTCGGTCTCGCTCGGAGGCTTCATTCTCGGCTCCATGGTGGCCGGACGGATCTCGAACCGCCTCGGCAGCACGCGTCTGATCGAGGCCGGCAACCTCGTATGTCTGTCCTCCGCGGCGATTGCTCTCGTGCCTGCCTATGCGGGGGTGCAATCCGCGCCGGCGATAATTGCGCCCGTCATCGCCTTCATGTTCGGCGTCGGCTTCGTGATACCGCCGGCCTCGGCCGCGGCCATCGCGCCGTTCCCGTCGATGGCGGGCGCCGCGTCGTCGTTTCTGGGGTTCAGCCAGATCAGCGCCAGCTCGACGGTCATATTGATAAGCGGATATCTGTACGACGGTACGATGCGCCCCGTCGTGCTCGTCATGACCGTTCTGGCCGGGCTTGGGCTCTCCGTCTTTTTCCTCGGGATGCGGCGGCGCCCCGCGCGGTAGCGCGTCACAACTTGCGCCAGACGCTCGCCAGCCAGAATTGTTCGCGGGGCGGCTTTCCCGGCGGCCGGTAATAGTGATCGATCTCCGTGAAGCCGGCCTCGCTCAACCGGCCGCGCCAGGTTTCCAGATCGAAGAAACAGCCGAAGCGCCCGCCGGCCCAGCCCTCCTCGTCGTTGCCCCGCGGGTTCGAGCTGAACAGCACACCGCGCGGCTTGAGGGCCGTGTGCAATTCTCTCAGCACCCGGGGCAGCTCCTGGCGCGGCACGTGGAACAGCGAGGCGTTGGCGAAGACTCCGTCGAACCGCGCGGAGGGCAGGTCGAGCGCCAGGAAGTCCTGGTGCAGCACCTCGCAACCCGCCATGCGACGGGCCATCGCGACGAACGCCGCCGCGCCGTCGAGTCCGACCGCGTCGTGGCCGGCGTCCAGAAACGCCAACAGATCGCGCCCCGGCCCGCAGCCGAGGTCGAGGATCGAGTATGGCGGCTCGCCCTCGATGGCATCGAGCAGAGCCGCCCGGTTCTGGCTCACATCGTGATCCCGGGTGCCCGCCCAATAGTCTTCGGCCATTCGCTCGTAATGTCCGACGGTGACATCCGTAATACGGCGCAGCGCCGCGCTGTCATACTGCCTCGGCGATTCCGTCATGGACCCTGCCGTTCGAAGTCTCCCTCGGATCGCGCGTTCAGGTTCGGCACATCGGGGGCGTTCCGATGCGCTCGCGCGCCCAGCCGAGTGCGCGCTCGCAGGCGAGCGCGAGGGTCAGCGCGGTTTCCTCGTCGCCGCCGCGCGCGACGATGTGCAGCCCGACCGGCATTTCCGCGCTGTCGAGCGCCACCGGCAGCGTGACCGCGCACATGCCGAGCAGGCTCGCCGTGTTGGTGTTGCGAACCAGCCGTAGATTTTTCCGGAGATGGTCTTCGGCGTCGGAAATCTCCGACATGACCGGCGGCGTCAACGGCAGGGTCGGTCCGACTAGCGCGTGCAGCCCGTCGAACGAGCGATGCGCTTCGTGCGACAGCTCGCCGAGCCGGTGCACACGCTGGAGATGCTCCGATGCCGGCAAGGCTTCCATCGCCTCGATCCGTATTGCGACCGCCGGATCCAGATCGTCGCGGTAGGCCGACATCTCGCCGTTGATGAATCGGGTGAAATCGCCCACATGGAGCCCGCCCTGGCGGAACAGCTCGGTCGCGGGCTCGAATTGGGGCATCGTCGCCGGCGACAGGCGCAGACCGGCGCGTTCGAGTTCGCCGAGAGCGGATCGGACGCCTTCCGCGATTCCGGGATCGCAATCCTCGAAATACCAGTCGCACAGCCCGACTCGGAAATCGGCGAGCTCGGCGGCGGCAAGCCGGCGTGTCCAGACGAGGGCGTCTTCCTCGACACCCGGATCGATGGCGCCGAAGCCGATCGTCATATCGGCAACCGTGCGCGCCAGCACGCCCGCCGTATCGAGTGCCGGGCTCAACGGTACGATGCCTCCGGTCGACCAGCGTCCCGAGGTCGGACGGATTCCCGCGGTCCCGGTCATCGACGCCGGGATACGGACCGACCCGGCCGTATCCGAGCCGATCGCCAGCAACGCCGATCCCTCCCACAGGCTGACCCCCGCGCCCGAACTCGATCCGCCCGGTGAGCGATGCGCGGACGCGTCCCACGGGTTGCGCGGCGCGCCCCAGTGAGGATTGGCGCCGAGGCCGCCATAGGCGAACTGGACGGTGTGGGTCTTCCCGCTGATCACCGCGAGCTGGCGACGCAACGACCGGACGACGGGTCCCTCACGGCGCCATTCTTCCGGCAGCTCGCGCGGACAGCCGGCGAAGGTCGGATAGCCGGCGACACCGAACAGGTCCTTGATCGAGACCGGGATACCCTGCAACGGGCCGAGATCGTTATGCACGGCGAACGCCGCGTCGGCGAGATCGGCTTCCCTGCGCACGCGGTCCGTATCGAACGCCTTGTAAGCGTGGAGCGCCTCCCCCCGCGCCTCATGGTTGGCAACCGCCCAATCGGCGACAGCGGCGGCGCTCAGCCAGCCTGCGCGCAGCCCGGCGACGACGGTTTCGAGCGAGGCTGTCTGAATGCTCAAGTCGGCCATCGCGGTCCCATCGACCTAAAGCGGTCTCCCGCGCCCCGGCATCTTGCGATCCCGGGATGCGGGGATGATCCCGGGAGGGCTATTTCGCCTTCATCTGGTGTTTCTTCGCGGTCGCCTTGAGGTAGGCGAGCATCTCGGCGCCCTTGTGCCCGCGCTTGTCCATTTCCTTGGCCCAAAGATCGTGGGCCGAGGCGGCGCGCGCGGTCCATCGCTGAAGCGCTTCCGCGGACAGGGTGTTGATGTCGGCGCCCCGCTTGACTCCGTAGGCGCGCGACTCGCCGCCGACGATGTCCTGGCGATGGGCGATCCAGTTGGAGATCTCGCGGCCCGATACCTTGTCGATGACCGCCTTCAGGTCGGCGGGCAGCTTTTGGTAGCTCTTCTCGCCGATCAGCTGGAGCAGGGTGGAGTGGTAGATCGGGATCTCCAGATGGTGACGGGTCACGTCATGGAGCTTGAACGGTTTCATGATCAACCAGGGAATCATCATGCCCTGTACCTGGCCGCGAGCCAGCGCCTCGTAAACCGCGGGCAACGGCATTTGCACCGGTACCGCGCCGAGCGCCTTCACCGTCACGCCGATATAGCGGGAAGCGACACGGATCTTCAGCCCGCTCAGATCGTCGATCCTGGTGATTTTCTTCTTGGTGGTGTGGAGCAGCCCGGTGTCGGTCATCGAGATCGAGATCGGACGGAAGTCCTTGAACTCGGCATGGGCGTACTTGTCGTAGAAATCCCATGCGAGCCCGGTCGTGACCTCCGCGCCCGCGGCGCCGAGGAACGGCAATTCGAGTCCGGCCAGGATCGGGAAGCGGCCGGCGGAATAACCGGGTAGCGTGTAAACGATGTCGACGACGCCGTCGGCCACCTGATTGACCAGCGCGGACGGCTTGCCCCCGAGCTGCATGCCGGGAAAGACCTTGATCGAGATCCGTCCGTTCGAGACTTGCTGGATTTGATCGACCACGCGGCCCACCATTACTTTGCCGTCCCAGCCGCGCGGCGAGCTGAAATGGTGGAACTTGAACTTCACTTCCTGCGCCGCGGCGCCCGTCGCCATGCACATCGCCACGCCCGCCATAGCGGCCGCCCGGCCGATCGTCCTCAAGCGGTACATCTCGGTCCTCCGTGTCCCTTCGGTTGATGCGCGGCGATTGTGCCGATTGCGCTCCAACCCGACAACGGGCGTGCCGACATGGACCGGCTCAGGCGCGTTGGCTAACAATGGCGGTGACCGGACGGCCCGGGCCATCGGCGGATGGGGATGACGGAGCAGACCGAACAGGATCACGGACCCGAGGTCCGGATGAGCGCCGGGGATTACGGCCCGGCGGGGCGCGCGTTGATGCGGGTGTGCCAGGTTCTGGCCCTGATCGGCGGACTGTTCCTGATCGTGGTCACCGCGCTTACCGTGCTGAGCGTCATCGGCCGGACCGGGTTCAACGTGCCGATCCTGGGCGATTCGGAAATCGTGGAGATCGGTGTCGCCTACGCGATTTTCTCTTTTCTCCCCTATTGCCAGATGCGCCGGGCGAACGTGATCGTCGATTTCTTTACCGCGCGCGCTCCCGCCATCGTCCGTAACGGGCTCGACGCCGCCTCGAATGTCATCTTCGCGGCGGTGGTGTGCATCCTGACCTGGCGCCTGGCGCTCGGCGGGATCGAGACGTTCCAGCGCGACGATTTCTCGATGTTTCTTCAGATCCCGGTCTGGTGGGGTTATCTGGGTGCGTTCGTCTCCTGCCTGATCTGGGCCGCCGCCTGCCTCTACACCGCGGGCCACCGGCTGAGGCGGGGCGGGTGATGGACGACTTCACCCTTGGCGTCGCGATATTCGCGGTAACGCTGGTCGTGATCATGGCCCGCGTGCCGGTGGGGCTCGCAATGCTGGCGATGGGCGGGATCGGTTATACGCTCGTCGCCGGATACGAGCCGCTGCTGAACACGCTCAAATCCTCCACCTACGAGCGGTTCTCCTCGTACACGCTGTCGGTGGTGCCGTTATTCCTCCTGATGGGACAGTTCGCGACCAAAGCCGGAATCAACCGCGCGCTGTTCCAGGCCACACGGGCCTGGGTCGGACATTGGCGCGGCGGCCTCGCGATCGCGACCGTCGGCGGTTGCGCGATGTTCGGCGCGATCTGCGGCTCGTCTCTCGCGACCGCGGCGACCATGTCGCAGGTCGCCCTGCCCGAGATGCGGCGCTACAGCTATTCCGCTTCGCTGTCGACCGGGACGCTCGCCGCGGGCGGGACGCTGGGCATCCTGATCCCGCCGTCGGTAATTCTGGTCATCTATGCCGTCTACACCGAACAGTCGATCGGTCATCTGTTCCTGGCCGCGCTCGTCCCGGGCATCATCGCCACAGTCGGTTACATGATCGTGGTCGCCGCCTTCGTGCGTCTCGTCCCGGGCTCGGGCCCCGCCGGCGAACGCTTCTCTCTCAGGGCGCGGCTGCGCAGCCTGCGCGACATCTGGCCGGTGGCGCTGGTCTTCGTACTGGTGGTGGCCGGCATCTATCTCGGCTGGTTCTCGCCCACCGAGGGGGCGGCCATCGGCGCGGGCTCGGTCGGGCTGATCGCGGTCACGGTCGGCGGGATGCGCTGGCGGGGGCTGAGCCAGAGCCTGCTGGAGACCGCCGAGATCACCGCGCTGATCTTTCTGATTCTGCTCGGCGCGGAAATCTTCAACGCCTTCCTCGCGCTCACCCAGATGCCGGTCGAGCTCGCCAGGCTCGTCAATCGGCTCGACGCGCCGCCCATGCTGATCATGATCGCGATGCTGGCGGTCTATCTGGTGCTGGGCTGCGTGATGGAATCGCTTGCGATGATCCTGTTGACGGTGCCGGTGTTCTTCCCGGTCGTGCTCTCGCTCGACCTCGGGCTCGAGGAAGACCAGCTCGCGGTCTGGTTCGGCATCCTCGCCCTGATGGCGGTCGAGGTCGGGATGATCACCCCGCCCTTCGGGCTCAACATCTTCGTGATCAACGCGATGGCGCGCGACGTTTCGATGGGCGAGACCTATCGCGGCGTGCTGCCTTTCGTCGCGAGCGACGTCGTGCGCATCCTGATCATTCTGTTCGTGCCCTGGACGGCGCTTTGGGCGCCGGGGCTGTGGTACGGCTGACCGTGCCGGAGAAGACCCGATGACCGACAAGGACCGAATGGACCGGATCTTCGACGGACTCTACGAGGCATCCGGTATAAATCTTCCCGAGGAGGAAAAGGCCCGCCTGCGCGCGGTCTTCGAGCCGATGTGCGATCTCGCCGCGCGGGTCCGCCGCAAGGGCCGCCACTGGACCGAACGGATGCAGCCCTTCCACGGGCCCCGGCCGACCCACCCGAAGAGCACCGGCCGGACGCGGTGAACGGCGTGGAACCGACCCCCACCATCGCGCAGGTCGGACGGGAGATCGCCGCAGGAACGCTCTCGCCGGTCTCCCTGGTCGAGCGATGCCTCGCGCGGATCGAGGCCCACGACACCCGGGTTAACGCATTCCACGACGTGTTCGCCGAAGCCGCGCTTGCCGAGGCTCGGAAAGCCGAGATGGAGATTCGCGCGGGCCGGCTCATAGGCCCGCTGCACGGCGTTCCGATCGGGATCAAGGCGGTGATCGACATCGCCGGGCGCAAGACGACCGCGAACTCGCGCCTGCTGCCGGACTACGTTCCGGACCGGGACGCGACGGTGGTCCGACTGCTCCGCGAGGCCGGCGCGATCGTCCTCGGCCATACCGATACGTTCGAGTTCGCGTTCGGCGGACCGACCTTCGATGCGCTCTACCCGCCGGCGCGCAACCCGTGGGGGCTCGCACGCTCGACCGGCGGCTCGTCGTCCGGCTCGGCGGCCGCGGTCGCCGCCGGTTTCTGCCTAGGCGCGATCGGCAGCGACGCCGGCGGCTCGATCCGCTCGCCCGCGTCGCATTGCGGCATCGCCGGCCTCAAACCGACCCTCGGACGGGTCAGCGCGCAGGGCGACATACCGCTCACCTTCTCCTTCGACACCGTCGGACCGATGGCCTGGACGGCCGAGGATTGCGCCCTGATGCTGCAGGCCATCGCCGGCCACGATCCAGCCGATGCGATGAGCTCCGAAGAGCCGGTCGACGATTACCTGGACGGGATCGGGGACGGGCTGGCGGGCATCCGCGTGGGCCTGATCCGGCATTTCTATGCCGGGGACTTCGACGCCCACCCCGAAATCGTCGCCGCGGTCGATGAGGCGGCCGCGACCTTCCGCGGCCTGGGAGCGGAGGTCGTCGAGGTCCGTGTCTCCGACGTGATGGATTACCACGCAACCGGCCGGATGATCCTCCCGGCCGAGGCGCTGGCGATCCACGAGGAGATGATCGTGGAACGGCTCGACGAGTACGGCGAGGTGCTGCGCGGCCGGGTCGCGCTCGGCGCCACGATCCGGGCGGTGGATTACATCCAGGCCCAGCGTCGGCGGACCGAGTTGACCCGCGAGATGGAAGGGGTGCTGGGCGAGTACGACCTGCTGCTGACCGCCGGGCTGCTGGTGCCGCAGGCGGCTCTCGCGGCCAAGCAGGTGTTCCCCTATTTCACCTTTCCGATGATCGACGTGCCGTTCAACCTGACCGGCCATCCGGCGATTTCAGTGTGCGCCGGCTATTTCGAGGACGGGATGCCGATCGGCGCCCAGATCGCCGGCAGGTATTTCGACGAGGCGGCGGTGCTGCGCGCCGCTCACGCCTACGAAGGCGCGACCCCGTGGCGCGGCCGCAGGCCGGATCTCGGCTGAGAGTCGGGCGGGCGGGCGAACCGCAACATCGACGCGGGAGAGGCCGATGAGCGAGAGCGAGGCGATGTGCCGGGCGGCACCCCGGTTCCGGCTCGTTCGTCGCGTGTCGGCTTCCTTCGTCGATTGAAGGCATATCTGGATCCACTGCTCGCGCCGTGGCGCGGGCTGCCGCCCAACCTGCGGGGCATCGTCTGGATCACGCTGGGCAGCGTCGCCTTCGCTCTCAACGACGTATTGATCAAGACGCTCGGCCGTTCGATCGACGCCCTGGAGCTCGCGCTGTTCCGCTACTCGGTCGGCGTCGTCATCCTGTCGCCGCTGTTCTGGCGCGCCGGCATTTCCGGTCTCAAGACGCGGCGGCTGGGGCTGCACGCGACGAGGCTCGTCATCGCCTCGATCGCCCAGGTGGGCACGCTTGTCTCGGTCATCAACCTGCCTCTGGCCAGCGCGACGTCGCTGTCCTTCTCGCGGATCGTGTTCACCACGATCGTCGCGATCGTGCTGCTGCGCGAGGCGGTCACGCGCCAGCGCTGGTGGGCGACGGGGTTCGGCTTCGTCGGCGTGATCGTGATGCTGCGCCCCGGCCCCGACGGCATCGATCCGATCGCGATCGTCGCCGTCGGCGCGGCGATGTCGTTCGCGGTCGCCAACGTGATGATCAGGATGCTGGCGAGCACCGAACCGGCGGTCCGGATCCTGTTCTACTATCACATAGGGGGCGTGCTGGTTTTCCTGGTCCCGGCGATCCTGGTCTGGCGCTCCCCGGTGGGGATCGAGTGGCCGATGGCCGCCGGCATCGGGCTGCTCACCACGCTCGGAATGATCGCGTTCGTCCGGGGCTTCGCGGTCGGCGAGGCGAGCGTGATCGGACCGATGGAATACACGCGCCTGGTCTACGCGGCGCTCCTTGGCCTCCTGATATTCGGCGAGAGCCCGGATCTCTGGACCCTCCTCGGCGCGGCGATCATCGTCGCCAGCACCACCTATCTTGCCCGCGTGGAGGCCAAGGCGGCCCGCAAGCCGGGCTGACCGGAACCGCCTTCCCTTTCGTCGACCGACGGGTCGAAGGCGAACGCACACCCGTCCCACCCTTCCGTGACGGTCGGCGCCGCGCCTGCCCCTTGGGCATGACGGGAGAAATGTCGCGGGCCTCCCGCCGGTCGAGTTATCCAACCAGGCGCCGTCGTGTTCCTTCGCGGCGGTCGCGTGCCCCGCCTCCGGGCGGGGCGCTGGGGCGTCTCCCGAAGCTCGATTCCGTCCTGAATCGATGCCGGACACATACGTTTTGATTACGGATGCGCGAATCCGTCGCGATTCGTGCGGTCCCGGCGCCTTGTGCGGCCCCGATTTTCCCTCCAACCCCAGCTTTTCCGCCGAAAAACCCGGTCCAAGCCATGGTGAACAGCGGTTTTTCCGCTGTCTCTGCACATCAGCAGTAGTTCAACAACTCCATGGAGGGGCTATGAGAAAGCAGTTGATGGCCGGCACGGCCCTCGTTGCGGCGGCGATGCTCGCCGCGGGCGGGGCGCTGGCGGCCGACAAGAAGATGATGAAGCCGAGTATCAGCGTGAACGGGTATCACGAGCAGATGCTCAGTGCCGTCCTTGAAGAGGATCTGAACGCGGGCCAGACGCTCAACACTCCCGCGATCGATGTCCGCAACGATACCGAGATCCACTTCAACGGCCGGGGCCAGCTCGACAACGGGGTAAAGATCCACGCCCGTTGGGAGCTGGAAGGAGCCTCCCATACCAACACGCGGGGCGAAGCGGGTCCGGACGGTAAGAAACCAAGCGCGGCGAACGGCGACGATCAGATCGACGAGATGTGGTTGTCAGTCTCCGGTTCGTTCGGCCAAATCATCGTCGGCTCTACCGACAACGCCGCGGTGAAGATGCTGACCGGGATGACTGGTGCGTGGGCGACCAACGTCGGCCAGAACTTCCACTTCAACTCGGAGTCGTGGATCCCATCGGCCGCAGGGACGGGCGGAGGCCGGTTCCATGTGATGCACGACGCCCGCATTCGTGAACACGGAGGCGGCGGCGACTCGGAGAAAATCTCCTACATCTCTCCGAAGTTCGGGGGTTTCCAAGTCGGTGGATCATACATCCCCTACGCGGACCAAGACTTCCATGTCACCCACAATATCGCTGATGGCCGTCACGACGGCATGGCGGGCGCGCTCTCCTATACCGCCAAGGTCGGCGACGTTGGCGCGGCCGTCGGCGCCGGCTGGAGCCAGATGCAGGCTCCCGACGGTAGCGATGCCGACAACTTGAACGAGTGGCTGATCACCGGTCGTATCGATTTTGGCGGTGGCTTCCGCGTGGCGGTCGCGCATCAGCAAACGGCCGGGCCTGACAACCTCGAGGGCTCTGTCACGGAAGGTGGCGTGCGCTACACGGTCGGCCCCAACGCCTTCAGCCTTGTGGGCTCCTATGGTGAACTCAAAAGCACCCAGGCGTCCTACACCGCCGCGAAGGCTGCCTACCGGCGCACGTTGGGCGCTGGCGTGTTCTGGCATGCGAACCTCTGGATGAACCGCTCCAAGAGCGATGCCGGACTGGAGAACTCCGGCTCCGCAGTCTCGAGCGGCATGACGGTAGTCTTCTAGATCTACCCACACTTTTCCGGGACCGGCACGGCCGGCCCCGGATCACTCTCGAAGGGCGGCGTGAGCCGCCCTTCCTTTTTTCTTCCGGCCGGCGCGTGTCACCGCTCGCGCCATGGCTCTGGACCGCGGAACCGATCCAGGGCGACAATGGGGGCGGGCCGCAAGTCCGGAGGGGGAAAGGCGATGCTCAGATGGATCCTCCCGTTCGCCGTGCTGCTCGCGGTCGGCGCGCCGCTTCAGGCGCAGGTCGTCGAGATCGACAGCGGCGAGCTTCCCCGGCTCATGGCGGAGGACGCGGTCGTCATCGATATCCGGCGCCCGGACGAGTGGAAGCGCACCGGGGTCATCGAAGGGGCCCACCTGATGACCTTTTTCGACGCCAGGGGAAACTACGATGTGAAGGCCTGGATGGCGAAGCTGACGCCCGTGGCGACCAGGGACCGGAAGGTCGCGATCGTCTGCCACAGCGGCGGGCGGAGCCGTCCGGTGAGCCGCTTCCTGCACGAGAGCATGGGATACCGGCGGGTCTACGACGTGCGCGACGGCATCGCGGGGTGGATCGCGGCGGGCAGGCCGGCTGTTCCCCACCCCTGACGCGGCGTCCGCGCCGTCATCCGAGCGGTTTGCCGAGATCCTCGAAATATTGCCGCGTGACCTTGAACACCATCGGCGCGAGCAGCAGCAGCCCGATCAGGTTGGGCACCGCCATCAGCCCGTTCAGCGTATCGGCGAGGTTCCACACCAGGTCCACCTTCACGTTGGCGAAGGCGAGCGCGGCCGCCACCCATAACGCCCGGTATATGACCAGGCTGTTCTCCTTGAAGAGGTACTGCCAGCACCGCTCTCCGTAATAGGACCAGCCGAGAATGGTGGTGAAGGCGAAGACCGCCAGCGCGACGGTGACGATGTAGTGGCCGCCGGCCATCGAGGTCTCGAAGCCGGTCGAGGTGAGCACCGCGCCGGTCAGCCCGCCGCCGTCGGAGCCCGTCATCGTCCACGCCCCGGAGGTCAGGATGACCAGCGCCGTCATCGTGCACACCACGAGCGTGTCGATGAACGTCCCCAGCATGGCGATGATGCCCTGCCGCACCGGGCTGTTGGTCTGCGCCGCCGCGTGCGCGATGGCG
>JAJDVM010000268.1 GCA_022826125.1 Defluviicoccus sp. | reverse complement strand
ACCGTTCGCCTCGAGCCGGGCAGCCGGAAATTTACCGAGACCGACTTCCAGCCGCTCCACATCCACTATGACGAGCAGACGCTCCAGACCCATATCATGGCGGCCTATGCGGAGCGCGGTCTGGACTCGATGCGCGATGCGAGCCGTCTGAGGGACGACTATTTCACGCTCGACCGGCAGGCGTTCGTCGAGCGTTGGCTGCCCCGCAGCGCAGCCGCGTTGCGCCGCCAGACCACGCCTGAATCCTGGCGCTCGATCGTCGAATCTCTCGGTAACCCCGACCAGACCCGGATCGTGGCCGACGACCGCGAGCAGACCAGCGTGCTCGTGCTGGCGGGCCCGGGCTCCGGCAAGACGCGCGTCCTCGTGCACCGCATCGCTTATCTCATCCGCGTCCGGCGGCAGGACCCGCAGGGCATCCTTGCGCTGGTCTACAACCGCCACGCCGCGACGGAAATCCGGCGGCGCCTGTTCGATCTTCTTGGGGAGGATGCACGCGGCGTGACAGTCTCGACCTGTCACGGGCTGGCGATGCGCCTGGTCGGGGCGAGCTTTGCCGGACAGGCCGGGGACATCGCGAAGGGCGAGTTCGAAAAGATTCTCAAGCAGGCGGTGGTGCTGCTGCGCGGCGACGGCCTGTCCCGCGACGAGGCCGAGGCGCAGCGCGATACGCTGATTGAGGGATATCGCTGGATTCTGGTCGACGAGTATCAGGACATCGGACCGGACGAGTATGAGTTGATCGCCGCCATCGCCGGGCGATCCACCGAGGACGAGGACAGCCGCCTCAGTCTCTTTGCGGTCGGCGACGACGACCAGAACATATACGCCTTCAAGGGCGCGTCCGTCGCGTTCATCCGGCGCTTCGAGAAAGACTACGCGGCGCGCCCGGTCCACCTGATCGAGAACTACCGCTCGACCGCGAACATCGTCGATTCTGCAAACATGGCGATCGCGCCGGCCAAGCGTCGCATGAAGGCCGGCCACGACATCGTTGTGAACCGGAGCCGGCGGAAAGACCGACCGGGCGGCGAACTCGAGCGGCTCGATCCGATCGGGCGGGGACGCGTGCAGATCCTGCGCGTGCCCAGGGACGAAACCGTCCAGGCCGTCCTAGCGGTCCGAGAGCTGGAACGCCTCAAAACGCAGGCAACTGGCGCGACGTGGGACAAGGCGGCGATCATTGCCCGGACCTGGCGCCAGCTTGGGCCCGTCCGGAGCTACTGCGAGGCGCGCGGCATTCCGGTCCAGGCGGCATCCGACGATCCGCCGAACGTCTGGCGGCTGCGCGAGACCCAGAGTCTGGTCGACTGGCTCCGGGGGCGCTCCGGTGCTGCTGTCCGGGCTGCCGACATCGCCGGCTGGATGGACCGGCAGCCACTCGGCCACTGGTGGTCGCTGCTGAGAGAGGGCCTTGAGGACTTGTTTCACGAGCTCGGCGACCGCGAGACCGACCGCAGGGACGTTATCGAGTGGCTCGCTGAGTGGGGCCGCGACGCCCGAAAACGCCAGACCGGACTGCTGCTCCTGTCGGCACACCGGGCGAAGGGCCTCGAGTTCGACGACGTGGTCATACTCGACGGCGGCTGGGACCGGCCTTCGAACGGCGAGGACGGCGACGCCGAGCGCCGCCTCTACTATGTCGCCATGACGCGGGCCCGGCGTAGCCTGGCGTTGCTTTCGATGGGAAATCGTCATCCGTTCATCGGCAGCCTGGACGGACCGGCGGTGGCCCATCGCGCCCCGGACGCGAAGGGCCTCGACATTGCGGTTTGCAGGAAGATCTATCGGACGCTCAACCCTTCGGAGGTCGTCCTGGATTTCGCGGGGCAGATGGCCAACGGTCATCGGACCCTTCAGGCCCTCGACTGCATCGCCGCCGGTGACCCGGTCGGCCTGAAACAGGACGGCGACCGGGTGCTGATCGTCGACCGGGACGGCGTTGCGATCGGCCGCCTGGCCAGGAAGTTCGAGTCCCCCAAGGGAGCCACCTTTGTCGGAGGCAGCGCCCATGCAATCACCGTGCGATATCGGTCCGACTCCGCGGAGAGCTTCCAAGCACATCTCCGCCGGGAACGGTGGAGTGTCGTGCTTCCTGAGCTGGTCTACACCCCCTAAAGTGCGTTGCGATGCGCTGAGTGGGCATCGTGCAGCATCGCCTCGCCATCCTCTCATCACCGGCCTTCGCCCGGCCAATTGGCGGATGGAAACTGGACTGTTCCCGACAATGGAAACGTGCCGCATGAGCGACGACCTGCACCAGCGCCAATCGGGATATTGCATTGAGACGGCAAGTTCTCGTCACGAATTCCTGTAGCTGATCCCGATGCCTCTGCTGTACCACTGGGTGGGCAAGAACTATCGTCGCGACCTGGACTGGGGCGCCGGTTATCACCTGAACCAGTCCAACCCGCTCCTGCACGAGATCGACCTTGGCGGCAGTCTGTGGGCTTTCACCAGAACGCCTGCTGGGACGTACGTCCTCGCGATGGAACTTGTCGTCCGCGCCAAGACCAAGAATCCACCCGGGTATCGTTACGGGGCGTACCGGCTCTGGGGTGACCTCGAGTTGTCGCGCTACTTCCGGACCGACGGCCAGCCCGATATTTCCGAGCTAATCAGACGACTTTCCGTCAAGGCCGCTGCGCCCGTGCTCGGGCGTTCGTTTCAAGGTCACGCAGCCGTACGGCGGCTGACTCCGGCAGACCACCAAGCACTCGTAGAGTACGCTCGGCACCTGCTTCTTGAGCCACGTGCTCGACTGCTACCGGAGGAGGAACTGGAGGCCCGTATCCTCCTCGGGGATCCGGATGCTGTAACCAGGCTCATCACGGCTGAAGCCCCCGGCATCGCGGATGACCGCCGCCGCTACTTGTTCGAACAGGCACCACGGCGCAACCCACAGCATGTCAAGGAGCTACGGCAGCTCTACGGAGGCATGTGTCAGCTTTGCGGGTGGAGCCCCAAGTCCCTTTACCGACGGGATCTCTGTGAAGCGCACCACGTGCACTGGCTGAGCCGCGGCGGCCATGACGCGCTCCACAATATGGTCCTCATCTGCCCGAACCATCACCGTGCGATACACCGGACCGACGCGCCCTTCGATTGGGCCGATGGGAGTTTCGTATTTCCAAGGAATCGGGAAACCGTGCAGATCTCCCGTCACTTACTCCAGGCACAATGAGAAACACGAGAGAGCCGGAGCGCAATTTCGTACAACGGGCCCCAACAATCGGGAGGCTACGCAGGGATCAGAGTGGACAATTTGTAATCTTCGCACTACATATCTCC
Organism: Defluviicoccus sp.; assembly: GCA_022826125.1. GTDB lineage: Bacteria > Pseudomonadota > Alphaproteobacteria > MPNO01 > MPNO01 > MPNO01. The sequence continues at coordinate 26,461 of JAJDVM010000268.1, read as the reverse complement.
TAGAACCGTAGTGCAAAGGTGCCCTATGCCAACCCCTCACAATCCTCCCGCCGCCGTCCGGCGGGCACTGCGTAAACTTGGAGCGGACATCCATGATGCCCGTCGCCGACGGCGGCTGCCCATGGCGGTCGTGGCGGAACGCGCCTTCACGTCCCGCTCAACCCTTCAAAAAGTCGAAGCCGGCGACACCAATGTCGGCATCGGCATCTACGCCGGTGTCCTGCAGGCGCTCGGCTTGCTCGAAGGCTTGAGCCAGATTGCAGACATCAGCAATGACAGCGTCGGACAGGCCCTCGCCAGCGCCGCGCTGCCCAGGCATGTCCATCTCAAGCGGCCGGCCGGATCGTCCCGCGATGGCCGACTTTGAGGTCCATATCGATCTTGACGGCCGCACCCGGCAAATCGGGCTGACGCGGAGCAATCGCGCTCGCGGCACGGAGATCATCGTCTTCGGCTATGACGACGCCTGGCTCGAAGACCCCGACAGGTTCTCGCTCGAGCCTGCCCTTGCCCTGGGATCCGGCGCCTTCGCGCCGCCCGCCGGCCTCGCGACCTTCGGATCCATTGGTGATTCAGCACCCGACAGCTGGGGCCGCCGGCTGATGCAGCGCGCCGAGCGGCGACTCGCCGAACGCGAAGGTCGCGCAGTTCGCACGCTCCTGGAGAGCGACTATCTCCTTGGCGTGGCGGACGAGACCCGGCTGGGCGCATTGCGCTTCCGTCGGGCTGGCGACCAGACGTTCCAGGCTCCGATTCGCACAGGCGTACCGGCTCTGATTGCGCTTGGCCGTCTGCTTCAGATCACCGAGCGGATTCTCCGCGACGAGGAAACCGACGAAGATCTCCGGCTTATCTTCGCGCCCGGCTCTTCCCTGGGCGGCGCGCGCCCGAAGGCGTCGGTAGTCGACCAGCACGGCCGCCTCTCGATCGCCAAGTTTCCGAAGGAGACCGACGATTACTGCATGGAAACCTGGGAGGAGATTGCGCTGCGTCTGGCAGGCCAGGCCGGGATCGCCACGCCCACGCATGATCTGATCGACGTCGCCGGCAAGAAGGTCATGCTGTCACGGCGCTTCGATCGCCAAGGCGCAATCCGCATTCCGTTCCTGTCGGCCATGGCGATGATGGGCGCGAGAGACGGCGAGCGCGGCAGCTACCCCGAGATCGTCGATGTTCTCGCGGAACATGGCGCCCGGGGAAAGACGGACGCCCATGCTCTTTATCGGCGCGTCGTCTTCAACGTGTTGATCTCCAATGTCGACGATCACCTGCGCAACCACGGCTTCCTGTGGCTCGGCAGGACGGGATGGTCACTCTCTCCCGCCTACGACCTCAATCCTGTACCCACAGACCTCAAGGCGCGCGTCCTGACGACCAACATCGATCTCGACGAGGGTACCTGTTCGCTCGATCTGCTGGAGGCCGTCTCAGGGTATTTCGCGCTGACGCTGGCGCAGGCCCGCCCGATCATCAAGGAAGTCGCGACCGTGACCGTGACCTGGCGGGACGCCGCGAAAGCGGTCGGCGCGCGCGGTGCCGAGATCGACCGCATGGCCAGTGCCTTCGAGCACGACGACCTGAAGGGGGCGCTTGCCCTGTGACGAGATGCTTGCCTTCTCGTCGGCGAGACGCGGCAGGATCAGCATCACCCCGCCGGAAGGATTGCACCACGAGACCCTGCGGTCCTCATCGGAGGCTTACACTTCAAGGGCAATAGCACCATTTCAAGTGTCGCCATACGGGTGTCAGTCCGCTAGGATCCAAATTGAACATCCCCAGCCCACGGCTCAGATTTTTAGGATCATGCCACGCAAAATGCCAGTCGATAGAAGTCAAGAAGTACCCGCCGATTATCATTTGACGTGCTGGTACTTGAATATACGGCGAATCGTTGAACTGGTCGGTCCGCTCAACGTCACGCCCGAATTACGGCAAATTTCTGCTATGGCGAATATCAGTGATGGACTTCGTGCAAGTTTCACCGTCTCTGCGCTCAGCAATCTGATCACAGATTGGCTGCACGCGGCAAATCCAGCAACGCTCGGTCAGTTACTCATCGAGGACAATCACCGGTCAGGAATTCTCTTTACACACTACGATCGGTACTTTTTCAAGGGCTTGCCGAAGATTCGGGAACTGCTCCATAAGGAGCATTCACCCATCCCTTTGGCAGAGGCTTACGCTAAGCTGGACAATTTCCAGCCAGGACTGTCAGTCAGATTCCGATTCCATCATGAACACCTAACTTCGAACTCCTCGTGGTCAGAGCTTTCAGGGCAACGAAGGTTGTTAGTATTGGGTGCAGTGACCGAGATTACGGACACCACAATCGAGGCCATCCCCTGGATGATGGCTGACCCTCTGGTCGATTTGTTCGAGCCCCATAGTATAATTGGTGCTCAGTGGCGAAACCGTTTAGAAATACATGCAGAACAAATTGACAATTTTGCGCTTATACGCGATGTGCCACCGCCAGCCTCCAAGAAGGAGTTAGATGTGCTCCGAAGCATTCCCGAGCAAGAAGTCAAACAAGCCATTGCCGAAATTATTAATGAGCAAAATGTACCAAAGGATTGGGGAGGTGAAAAGTCTGACTTATTCTCTAGCTGGGTTTTCATCGATGGTACCCGTACTTCTACGGCATTTGCGTTTAAAGGCCCCGCAAAATTCCATCCAATGACAATGGCGGACCTCGGCAAAAATGGTGACCAGATCAATCGACTATATTCCGAGCCGGCCGAATTGCTTGTTCTCCAGCACTGTCACGAAATTACAGCACCTGTTCGGGACACTATGCGCGCGTTCGCTCAGCGAATGGGTGATTTGCGTTTATTTTGCCTCATCAATGGATACGACACATTGCGATTGCTGAAGGCATACGGAAAGTGTGGCTTGCAGACTTAGATCAGGCAGAGATCAAAGTGAACATAACTGTCGCCTCATATCTTCCCGAATCCATAATCATCAAGATTGGATCAATGTTCAGTTTGGTCGACGACAAAATCAGTTGCATTCCCAACAGCTGAATCAACAGGGATATTCTATTATGGGAATGGTCACTGTATCTATAACATGTCGACCATAAGCGGCATCGGATTGGTTTTTGACACTCTTGAACTTCTGGCGTTGGTTCAGGTGGGCGCATCACGGGAATGATTATTGCGCTGAGTCGGACGACGCATTCGACGATGACGGAGATTTGCTGAGATCGTTGCTCAAGTTACTATTCGAAGCACGGCGAGAATACAGTGATCTTCCTGCGACTTCAGGGTCAACTCGTTTGACAGTTTTGGGTTCCGATCATGGGTCTCAAGGGTGGCTGAGCCGAGCCCTTGCGTAGCTTAAGCGAAGCTACCTATGTCGCTGGTCGGGCTGCCAGCGGGCGTGAGAAAACTCAGGACGGGGGCGTCGCCCCGGCTTTCTACCGTCGAGTCGTCATTGCCCGATCGCTCTTCCGACGCTGATCTTGACAAGGAAACCGTGGAGGCGTCGGCGGAGTCCTCTCCGTCTGACGCGGCACGCCCCCGCGGGACAACGGTCTATACAAAGGACGGTCCCCAGGTGATGGGGGCGGTCAAGGTGACGATTACGCCTGCTGGGTCAGGCCCTGGCGGAGGCGATGAGAGCCAAACGTCAGATTGCAATCGATGTTTTGTGAGGTCTACGATATACGCCAAGAGTCAATGCATGCCCCCATTTGGCGGTTTCAAACTCAAAAACATGGGGATCGTCGTTATCGTCGTGAAGAACCAGTTCGGCGCTGCCAAGTGGTCCGCCCCGCGCTGGTGAGCAATAGTCAGCTACGCAATTGAAGAGCTCGGTTTCGTCGCACTTTCCGAAACCCGAGGCGAATGCCAGCGACTGGACAAAGTGTGTGCAGGGCGTGGTCGGGTTGAAGTCGTCATCCCGCTTGACCGGATGTGGATGGCCGGTTACAAGGCCAACGATGGGTGTTGATATGCCCCACACTTCGACGCAGCGCCAGAACGTCGTTGTGTAGGTATTGCCGAACAGAGGTTTCAGTGCTTTGACCGCCTCTAAGCTCGGCGGCCAGTCCCGCGCTTCGGCGGCAAAGCGATCTCGCAGGAACAGAAGACGCGCAGCGGCGAAGTTCGCTTCGGCTTCGAGCTGTTCGTGGCAACTCGGCCGCAAGGTATGTTTATCGTCGCCAAGCATCGCCCCTTCGTGCCAGGGGAGCAGGCTATGTCCGATCTCGTGGGCTTCCGCCCACCGGAACTTGAGCACGTGCAGATCCTTGTCGAGCAGGATGCGTTTTCCATCGGGAAGATAAAACGCATGCAGGTCGAATTTTCGAACCACGTCGGCGAAAAGCGATGGCCTGCGAATGATTTGCTTTCCGGCAACCCGGAGCATACTGATCACATCGTCGATGACAGACGGGTCGTCTTTTTGGAAATATGCAAGATCAAGGTCGAGCGCATCACGAACGAGTTCGAGTTTCAAGGGCGGATCGGGATTTCCTACACGATTGAGCAATCGCTCGACTCGTTCGTCGATACGCTCTAGGGTCCGACGTCGTAGCAGGTAATTTTTTGCCATCAGACTTTCCGTTTAGTACGTCATTTGGCCTTATCACTCAGAACAGCGATTAGACCTTCGAAAGCGATCTGCTCATCTGGAGTTAGTTCCTCGATGGGCGCAGATTTCGCTGCATAACGGACCGCACTTTGAAGCCAATGGCCATCCTTTGGTACCGCAAGTCCGGCCAACTCCATAAGACGGGTCTGCGAAACGCCAAAGAAGTTGGACAGGCTCCAGACGGTGCGCAAGTCCGGTTCATGATGGGCGTCCTCTTCGATGCTCATCAGCTCGCCAATTTCAATGTCGGCATCTTCCGCCAGCTTTTCGATTGTTAGACCCTGCTTGCGTCGTGCCATGTTAACAAAGCGGGCGAAAGCGAGCCGGGTCTCTTCGGCTCGCAAAGGCAGGATATCTGCCTCAACGTACGGCCGGGCAGCAAGAGCGCCGACACCTGGGGTGACATGCTCATCAAGAGCCATCATCTTGCGGCACCAGTCTGCGGAGATGCTGTGCGTCATTGCAGGTCTCCTTTCAAGTAGGTATCGGCTGCTTCCGGTGTGGCTTCGAAGTAGGGCAGTTTTCCATCGAATTCATCCGGATGCGTACCGAAATTGGTGAAGCCGCAGTGCTCGTAGAACGGTACCGCTTGCGGCAGGGAATGTAAGCCAACACGACCCTTGAAACCTTCATTGACGCTGCGCGTGAAGGCTGCGTGGGTCAGCACCGATCCAACCATGCGGTAGATCGGAGGGTCAGCGTAAGGCTCGCGCCAGTTCCAAGGCGCAACCTCCAGATAGTCGACATAAACGAGCGGCTTGCCACGCTGTATTTGATGGCGGGCTTGTTTCGAGGTCAGATCCAGCCGCATCATTCCTTGGGTCACGTCACGGCAGACGACGCTGTATCCAGTATGGCCGAGCAGACCTCTGATCTCGTTTATCTTTTCACGCCAGTCCCAATGCCAACTCTGCGGCCAAGCTGTGTCCTTCGGGCCGATGCCGTTCTCAGCGAGCCTCTTCAGGTAAGTCTGCATGGCGGGGCGCCACTGGAACTGCCAGTCGATAAGCTGCTTCTCGGCGATGTCATCATGCAGCTCGGCTTCGACCAACTTGTCTGTCGCTGCATCTAGAAGCTGGATTGGGTAAGAGGTCATAGCATCATGACTTCCGACTTTTCCTTAGTCTTGTCGTCCTCGAAGATAAGCTTGTCGCCGCGTTCGAGGCGCACATCGATCACCTGATACATGCGCAGAGCCTGGCGCAGTAGCGCTGTCTTGCTCAGCTCCTTCTTCTGGCTCAGCGCCTCCAGCACCGCCATCTCCGCCTCCGTGAGATGGCGACAACCATGTTGGCCATGGCGGGGGTCTCGCACATCGGACGGGCGGGATCGAGATTGCGCTGCCGAACGGGGCCGGCAGCCTGTCACCGCCCGATGGTCCGATGCAGAACCAGCATGGATTCGGTTGCAAACGGCATTTTCTTTTGCAGAAACAGAATGCTACCGGAGTGGGGTCGGAGAGTGATCGAGGCGGATCCGGCGGGCAAATGTCCGGTCGAGGCATGGGCAGCGCCGGCGCATCGACATTCTTCGCCCACGATGGCGATCACCGGTGCCGAAGGCGCCCGGACCACCGGCTACGAGAATCGATGCGATGGGACGAAAGGATGCCGTCAAGCTGACCGGACGCACAGTCAACGCACTCAGTGTCGAACGCGGCAACAGGGTATTCTGGGACCGCGACCTTCCCGGGTTCGGCGTGCGGGTCCACGCCACCGGGCGCAAGGTCTATGTCGCCCAGGCGCGCATACCTCGCGGCCTGCCCAGGCGGATTGTGATCGGCCCACACGGCGAGGTAGCCACCGGGGACGCGCGCCGCGAGGCGGCCAGGATCATCGATGGGATCCGGCAGGGCGAGGTGTCCGCCCCGTCGCCAGCACGCGAGCCAACGGTCGCCGATCTGGCGCACCGATTCATGAATTCCCATGTCGCGGTGAACGACCGGCCCGCCATGATCGAGGTCTACGGCCTCCTGCTTGATCGATACATCCTGCCCGAGCTGGGCAAGCTCCCGCTGTCTTCGGTGAAGCGGTCCCACGCCGCGGGACTGCACCGCAAGTATCGGAACACGCCCAGCCAGGCCAACCACATGGTCGGCATCCTGGAGCGAATGTTCGGGCTCGCGATCACCTGGGGCATGATCCCGGCGCGCCCCAACCCGTGTCGTTCGGTGCGCCGTTACAAGGTGCGCCGTCGTGAGCGGTTCCTGACCGAGGACGAATACGCCCGGCTCGGCCGGGTGCTGTTCGACGCGGAAACCGAGGGATCGCATATGGCCTCGGCTGTCGCGGCGCTCCGGCTCCTGCTGCTGACGGGATGCCGAAAGATGGAAATCGTCACGCTCCGGTGGGATGACGTCGACCGTACCGCAAGCGAGCTGCGGGTGCGGGACGCGAGGGCCAGGCCGCGCACGGTGCTGCTGACGCCGCCCGTCGAACGGGTGCTCGCAAGGATTCCTCGGATCGAGGGCAACCCCTGGACGATCGCCGGTCAGGAGCCGGGCTGTCATTTGAAGAGCCTCGAAGAAGTCTGGGCGCGGCTGCGGGCGCGCGCCGGTCTTGACGACGTCCGCATCCGTGACTTGCGCCACTCCTTTGCGTCGACAGCGCTGGCGGCCGGCGAGAGCCTGACGGCGATCACCAGGCTGCTCGGTCACAGCTCGGTGATGACGACGGCGCGCTACGCGCATCTGCCGCTTGATGCCGAGAAGGCGTCTGCGGGATAGGCCGGGGACGGTCTCCGCGGCGACCTTCTTCGGGAGCACCGCTTGAGTGAGGACAAGGACGAACGGGGACAGACGCGACAAAACGGAAGAGCAACCCGGATGGTGGCGCTTCGGCGAAGAACGATCTCGCGAAACGCCACCGGGCGGCTGAAGGCATTCAGGGACACGGTGTTTCCACGCTTCGATGGCCGCCCATGCGTCCGGAGCGGTCCGGGCACCGCAGAAGCCAAGGAGGCGGAAATGACGGAGGAGATAAGATATCTGAACTCGGTCGAGGCGGGGCGCCTGCTCGGCCTGGCGCCGAAGACGCTGGCCCGCTACCGGTGCAATGGGACGGGGCCGGTGTTTTGCCGGTTCGGCAATCGGGTCCGCTATCGGCGGGAGGACCTGGAAGCCTGGGCGGAGACGCGCCGGCGCGCGTCGACCTTCGACGACGGCACCGTGCTTCCAGGAGCCACCCCATGAGCGGCGGGGTCTGTCACTGGCGCAGGTGATGGAGATGTGACCCTTCACCGCCGCAACGTGGTACGGTCCCACCATGTCCGGGACGCAGCATCATTCCAATTCCGCCGCGAGTGCCGCCGCGGACCGGCTGCTGGCCGAAGCCGCACACTTGCAGGCGATCGAGGGCAATCCCCTGACGGCAGAAGAGATCGCCGTGTTCGAGATGTTCGAACGCGAGGGGTGGTCGCCCGAGCGGCGCCGCGCCCATATCCTCCGCCGGATCGAGGACCGCGGCCGCGTCGCCGCGGCGGAATGAGCGACCGCGACTACTGCTATTGTTGGTGGCGTTGGCCCGACGCCTGCCGGTGCCGCCACGATGTCCCCGGCCAGGTCCGGCGGGTGGCCGAAGGTGGTGTCCGGGGTCGCGAAGACCGCGACCGGCACCACCCCAGGACAGCCAGCGCAAGCCCCGTCGCAATGGCCGGCCCGTGCCCGAGGCCGCCATCGTCCCCGTCGGCGGCCTCATGGCTCCTCTCCCGCAGGCGCAGTGCCGTTGTCGCTGGCCGAGGCGCTCCGGTGCAGTTCCGCCCAGGCCTCCAGGTCGGCGCGCCGATAGCGGATCCGGGTCCCGAAGCGATAGAACGCCGGCCCCTCGCCCTTGACCCTGTAGCGGGCCAGCGTCTTCTCCGACAGGCCGAGCCACCGACCCGCCTCGTACGTGTTCAGATAGTTGGTCTCTTCCGGCATTCCCGTCTCCCTTCGCTCCAATGGCGCCCGAACCGCTTCGGGCGCGTGCGCCGTAATCGAAGCGCAGAAACCGGGCCGTGGGGATGGTCGAATTGCGATTCGCAAACGACCACCCTGGTGAAGAGGGTCGTGGACAAACGCTTCCGGCGGGATGTTCGGCGCCGGCCAGCGCACGGCGGTGCCGGCGGGAGGCGCTCCAATTAACCCTGACGTCGGCGTCACAGGCGCTCCCTGGCGCCGGATGTGCGGCGTACCGGAGCGGCGACTGCGGAAGAATGCCGCCTAACAAGCGAGTCGTGACCAGCCGTTACGGCCCGGTCACCGCCGACCAGGCGCCGCGCAAGGCGCAGGAGTTCCTCGGCAAAGTCGCCGGACAAGACGATCCGGCCGTAGACCGCGCCGAGGCCCGGGGGATTCCCATGCTCGGTGATGCCGTCGAGGACTGCATGGCGGCGAACTCAAGCGACTGTCGTGGATTGCGCAAACTCCAGAAGGCGGCCGGTGACCGCTTCGCGCGCGGCGTCGTGCTCTATGACGGCGAGACTGGCATTCCCTTCGGTGATCGTTTTCATGCAGTGCCGATGTCGCGGTTGTGGAGAATTCCGTAAGCGCTACTGATCGACTTTGCCAGGGCGCGTCGGAAAAGGCGTCAGGCCCGCGTGCCGCTGGCCGCACAGACGCCGCACGCGCGGGACAGGTTCGTCGCGGGCGTAGTAGGTCCCGAAGTAAACGCGCTCCAATTCCCGGTTTCGGTTCCCCCGATCTGCAGCGTCGCCGTCGACCTCAGGATCTCCAACGTGGTGGATGTGCCGAACTACGTCGTCTCGGCGCTACTCCCGGAGACAATCTTCGACGGCGATTGAGCCCGCGCCGTAGACTCAGACCGCGGCCACCAGCATGATTTCGACCTCGGTGCCGGGCGTCAGCTCGACGCCGACCGCGGCGCGTGCGGGCAGGCAGGCGGGGTCGAGCCAGGCCATCCAGACCTCGTTCATCGCATCCTTCTGCGACAGATCGGCCATATAGACCGTCGCGGACAGAATGCGCGACTTGTCGGTGCCCGCGTCGGCAAGAAAGCCGTCGATCAGCGCGAGCACCTGCTCGGTCTGACCCTTGAGGTCGAGAGTCTTGTCCCGGGCGACGATGCCGGAAAGATAGGCCAGGCCGCCATGCACGACCGCGCGGGCGTTCCACGCCCCCGGCTGTATCCTGTCGATCGACATGACTCGCTCCTCCTCGTTCGAATCGCGTTGGCCCGGCCGTCGCCACGGAGATCGCAGGATCAGCCCCCGGGCAATTTCGTCGGCTCGAGAGCGTAGCAATGGTCCGTGATCGCGTCCGAATGCGTGAACCAGACCCGATCCCCGAGCTCGTGGTTGCGGATGTATTCGAAGGCGCGGCGCAGCGCCGTCACCCGGAACGGCTGACCGGCGATGTAGCTGTGCAGCGAGACGGAGAACACCAGTGGCCGGTGGACGCACTGACGGACCATGGCGTCGAATTGATCGACGATCATGTCGGCGAACTCGCGCGCCGTGTGATGGCGGAAGACCATCTGGCCGATGTCGTTGAGCTCGAACGGATAGGGCACCGACAGCAGCTTTCCGCCCCGCGTGTTCAGCCAGATCGGCTGATCGTCGCACGGCCAGTCCAGGCAATAGCGGTAGCCCGCCTCCTTCAGGAGGTCCGGGGTGACGGCGGTCTCGACCGAGCCGGGCCCGAGCCAGCCCCTCGGTCTCGCCCCCTCGTTGCGCTCGATCGCATCCGTGGCTTCGGCGATCAGCCGCCGCTCGTCCGCTTCCCAGAGTCCGCTCTGCCATTCGGCGTTGGTGCGGCCGTGACCCACGATCGCATCGCCCCGCCTGCGGATGCGATCGAAGATTTCTGGATAGTGGTCGTAGAGCCACGAATTGACGATGCACGAGGCCGGCAGCGCGAACTCGTCGAACAGGTCGAACAGGTTCCACATGCCGACGCGGTTGCCGTAATCCCGCCATGCGTAGTTCCGGTGGGTTTGCGGTCCGGAGCCCGCGATCGGATCGGGGCCCAGCCCGGCGAGAAAGCCGAACACCTCGATATTCATGCCGATATAGAAGGCGAGCCGCTTCCCGTCCGGCCAGTCATAGACCGGCCGGGCCGGCATGGCGGACGGCCCGTATCTTGCGTGACCCGGCAGCACGCGACCCTCCTGACCTGCCTCCGACGACCGCTCCATTTCGAATGTTAGTGCATGGGCGATTTTGCGTCGCGCTCTATAGCGAGATCGTCAAGCTGCACCTGGACTCGCGCAGCGACGACGACAACAAGGGCATCATCAAGATCGTCATGACTGCGCGCAATGCGCGTGCATTGCGGTCAGGGACGGAAAAAACAAGATATTGCCGCCCGCGGGCAGGTAGGCCAATGGACCGGAAACCAGCCCCATGGCCGTCCGAAACCGGCCGGTAATCCGCTCCCAGAGCGGCCGGTGCAACGCTTGAACAGTGGAGGTGACGATGGCGATCAAGAGCTTCCAGCGCTCGATCCGGTTCACGCAAAACGAGTGGGATGCCGTCGTCGAGGCCGCCGAAACGGCTGGCACGAGCCCCGGTTCGTTCGTGCGCAAGGCCGCCGCGCGCGCGGCGGCGGACGATCTCTATCTCTATGGCGGCGGCTTGACGCCGGAATTGGCCGAGCTGATCAAGCGGACCTTCCGCGGCGTGCACCTGTTGGCGTATCTATAGCGCGAAGAACTCGATGGATCCGACAGGAAGGACCTCTTTCACAGGGCCGCGGCGGACGCTCGGGTCGCCCAGGACAAGACACTGGGAGCGGACGAACCGAATGCCGCGACGCTCAACACGCCCCCCGGGGCCAGTTCCGGAGTCGCTGACGCATGACCGGGTTTCGCTTCATCCATTCCTCTGACCTGCACCTCGGCCGACGGTTCGGGAACTATCCCGAAGACATTCGCGGCCGTCTGCTGGAAGCGCGTCACGCCGCGATCGACAGCCTGTCGTCCGCCGCGCGGGACCATGGGGCCGGCCATGTGCTTATCGCCGGCGACCTTTTCGACACCGAAACGCCCTCTGATCGGGTCTGGCGGCAAGCGCTCGCCGCGATGGCCGCAGCGGACAACATCGATTGGTGGATTATTCCGGGCAACCACGACAGCCTCTCCGCCGAGGCGCTCTGGGATCCAATCCGTACACAGCCCCCAGACAACGTGCATCTTTGCGATGCCGCCGAGGCCGTCGAGATCGCGCCCGGCGCCATGCTTCTTCCTTCGCCCGTGCCGAGTCGGTCCCCCGGCCGCGATGCGACGGAGTGGATGCCGGACTGCGCTACCCCCGACGGTTCTTTGCGAATCGGTCTGGCGCATGGCGGTATCGTGACATTCGGAAGCGAGGACGACGGCGCCGAGACAATCCCTCCCGACCGCGCGGCCACCGCCGGTCTCGACTATCTGGCTCTCGGCGACTGGCACGGCTTCATGCGAGTGGGCGATCGGGCGTGTTATTCGGGCTCGCCCGAACGCGACCGCTTCAAGCATCAGGGGCGTGGCGTCTGTCTGGCGGTGAAGATCCCGGGCCCAGGAGCCGTGCCCGAGGTTGCCGAGATCGCAACCGGCCGGTTCGGTTGGCACGACATTCCTCTTCCTCTCACACCGGAGCAGGACGCGTCAGACGCCCTTGCCGGCGCGCTGCCGGCGGATGGGTCCGGGCGCCGCGACACGCTGGTCCGGGTTCGGGCGTCCGGGTGGATGCGCCTTCCCCAACGGATGGAATTGGCACGGGCCGCCGAGGACGCCGCGCCGGAGTTCGGATATTTCGAGTTGAACGATTCCGAACTTGCGACCGAGTGCGCGCCCGACGATCTCGATGACATCGCCCCGGGAGGCGCCCTCCGCATGGCCGCCGATGTCCTGTATGGCGACGCTGAGGATGCCGCAATGAGCGCGGAGGGCCGTACTCGCCCTCACCGTGAAGCTCGCCGCCGTGCCTTCCGTCACCGGCTGACCGCCGCCAATGCTGATGATTGGGCCCACGTTGAGGTTCGTCACCGGCTCGGCGAAATTCGCGACCAGGTTGCCTGCCGCGTCCTGCAGCGGGTTCGCATCGCTCCCCTTGGCGTAGCTCACCTGGAGTCCGGTGTCGTCATTGGCCACCGCCGGGAACAGGGTCAGCTCCACCTTCGTCGCGTCTCCGCTCTTGAACGCCACGCCGCCTATCGCGGTGGTTCTGTCGAGCCCGGTCACGTCGAATCGCGATAAGCCCGGGATACTCGTCGCCTTCAGCGCCTCGTTGAAGGTCAGCGTCAGCGTCGACCCGTCGACCGTCGCGGACTGCAACGTCGGGGCCGTCGTGTCCGCCGGCGGGGGCGGCGGTTCGTTGTCGTTGTCGGCCACACTCACGCTGGCGGTGATCGAATCGGCCGGGCCCAGCGTGTAGCCGCTGCCCGACTTTACCGTCACCGTCACCGAGCCGTTCAGCTCGTCGGTGCTGTCGTCTACCGTGGCCACCGTATAGTTGGCATTGCATTCGCCGGCTTGGCCGGCGGGGATCACCACCGTCTTCGAACCCTCGTTGGCGGCCGCCACGAAGTCGCTGCCTGCCGCCTCGGACACCGACAGGTTCACCGTCAGGGCCGAATTCAGCGCTGCGGGCTGTCCCGTCCCTGTAACGGCCGCCACCGTGAAGCTCGCTTCCTCGCCCTCCGTCACCGGGTTCCCGGCGTAGATGATGATTCTCACGTCCGACTGCGCCAGCGCCGCCGGCGCGGAGAACGGCGCAGGCCCGAGCGCTGCCGCGAGCGTGCCTAGAAACACAAGCGTGGCGAGGAAAGGGAGCCGGCGTCGGCTAAAGTGCGCCTTCATGGCCGATCGCCCTTCGTCCGAACGGCGCCGAAGCCGCCCACCAGCACCGCCTGCGCCGGCCATGCGCCCGCCGCATCCGCGCCGTCGACGAGCGGCGTCCACAGCCGCAGCCGCCCGGCGACCTCGGCAGCACCCGGACCGTGGACCGCGGCCTGCCAGTCGCCGCGGAACGCGCCCGCGCGCGGCAGGCCCTCCGGCGCCGCGCCCGGTTCGAATGAGTCGATGCGCACTACGCCCGACCAGGCGCCGTCCGCCGCCGGGCCGGCCTCCAGCACCAGCGCCGGCAGACGGCCCGGCACCCCCGCAGCGGGTCGCAGGCTCTTCGCGTCGAGCGGCACCAGCGCGATGCCGTCGATGCGGCCGAAGAGCGCCGGTTCCCCGTCGGTGAGGCCGGCCTCGATCACCACGTCGCCCGCGAGGGCCCAGCGGCGCCGGTCGAAGAACAGATGCCCGCTCACTCGTCCGCGCCAGCGCGCGCCGGCCTCGGGCAGGGCGTCCGCAGGCGCGCCGAAGGAAAGCCCCGCCTTCGCGGCGATCACGCGTTCCGGCAGCACGCCCACTGGCGCCACCGTCCACCAGCCGTAAGCCGCCGCCGGGCCGCGGCCCGTCGGGACCGCCTTCTCACTTCTCCTTGTTAGCGAACCTGGACCCGCATGGATAATGCCGCTTGCCGGAACATTCATGCGCAGGCGGCATGCCCCGAAGCCGGAGTGTATGGCGCCGCCACTGATTGCGCGTCCCCAACCTGGGGGAGAATCGGGAAGAATTTGCGCTGCGTTTCGGCGATTTGCACGAAGACGCATCCCTTCGGCGCCGCCGTGCGGCCCCCGCTCGGCCGAGGCCCCGGCCCAGGACCCGCAGTCGATGCCGATCAAGGCATGTCCGGGAACTTAACACCGCGCGTCAGGAACCGCACCGCCGGGACTCGCGCGCTCGAGGAGAAAACCGGCATTGCACGCCGCTTCCCTCTCCGGCCGCTGGTCGCGATTCCGTCCCGAAAGTCACGACATGCCCTCGGTTTCGTCAGAAACGCGCGCCGATGCGGCGAGGACACGCGCAACCCGGCGGAATTCCTTGCTTCTTCGCCCCATCCGCAGGATCAGAAGAGCCATCTGTCATCGTGCCGTAATCGGATCGATTCAACCCCCAGACCACTGCTGGCCTTCCATGTCCTCGTCATCGAAATTCGTTGCTTCCCTGACCAATGACGCGAATCTTGCGTCGCGCCCGTCGTAGCTCTCTACTTGACGAGCATTCCGGGCCAGGGTAGCTGACGCCCGATGTGGTCCGCACAACGGCTGGTGCCAATGACTTTACATCTTGTCTTCGGACTCATTCAGCGTGCATTCTTCGAAGCGAAGGCCTCAGCTGCTCGTCCTCGCCAGCCGTACGAGAGGGGTCCATATGCCACGCTGGCCGTTGGCTAGCTCTGCTCCTCGTCCCCAGGCTTCAGGGCCCGGAAGACCCTTACTGCCCAGAACCGATCGCATGCATGCCAGCAGTGTCCTCCTGCACCAGGTACAACGACGTCCGAATCGCAATGCACCAACGCCTCACAGAGCGTCGCCACGGCGGCCAACTGCGATCACAGCTTGCCCGGACAAGGCCTTCCCCATCCGGACCATGCGGATGCGTTCAGTCCATTCGCGGGCAAGGACAATCTGGATGAGCGCCTCCTCTTCGCAGGTGCTAGCAGCATTCCTGCGTCGATACCCTCCTAAAGCCTCATCCTCTGTTGCTGATGATCCTCGCCAGAATCTCCAGCTTACTGCGCAACATGGGCTTCGGGTTCTGGGCTCCGCACCTGCCACCGATATCCTGCTCGGAGCACCACCTAAATCTCGATTTGATTCTTCACCGTACCGGTACCTCTGGGTTATCGATCAACGAGGCATACCCTACATTATTGAAGAATGTCTGGAGGTACTCGGCACACAGCGACCGAAACACACCAACCTTACCGGGGGCGGCAACGCGTGCATGGGAGGCGAAATGTGGTTCACCTCCGACAGTTCCCTCTATGTCTCTGGCGGGTCCGGCCGTTATCCTGCTACGGATGGCCACCAACTTGATGCCGCCGTCGAGGTTTTTGAGTCTCTCGGATACGACGTCACGTCGCTCGGGTGGAACGACGTAACGGGATTCGCAAAGCGCCATTGGGAAGGAGAACCCACGCATGGCTAGCTTGACCACCGTTTTTGGATCCGACACCGCGGGACATCCGGAGAAAGAGGCCGCTAGGCGTTCGACCAGGCGGTTTGTTCGCAGCGAAGGAGAGTTAGCGGTTTACGACCCTGCACGTCGTCCCACAGGACACGTGTACACTGCCTGGGAAGCATATAATGCCTACGGTATACATGCCCTTGAAGAAGCCGTCGAGTTCGGTTCTGCAATTCTCAAGTGCAGGACAGATGCTACTGCCGCCGCGTTGAAGACACGCAGGGAGAGACTGAACCTATCGCACCGCGACATTGCACGCGCGACTTCACTTTCCGAGAACATTGTCAAATCTACGGAGAAATCGCCGTCGCGCGTTCCCCTTGTTCAGCTGCAGAATACCGCATTTGTCTTGGGTCTTGACGAGCGGCTGCTTTCCTACGATGCAAACTCTGGAGGCGACAATCGTCTGGCCTTTCGGCTGAGAGAACTCTCTAACGCTCGTTCTCAGTCGACTTGGAAACTGTCACCCCGTACGGCGCTGCGCTTTGCAGAGGCCGCTTCAATCATCCGAGTGCAAACCCGGCTTCAGGAATGGTTGGGTATCAATACGGAGCGGCACCTTTTTGCTCCATCCGACTTCTATGGCTCGTACCAAACACAAACCTGGAAAGTCGGTTACAATCTTGCAGACGACGCCCGAATCAAGCTGGGTCTCGGGGAGTCACCGATATTGTCAATGCGCGAACTGGTGGAGCAGCGATTGGGTATTCCAGTCGTACAAGTCGATCTAGGTCAGAAAATTGCAGGCGCTACCATAGTGACCCACAATGACAAAGGCGAAGAAGTTCGCGGTATTCTGTTGAATTCAGCGGGCGAAAACGAAAACGTTTGGATCCGTCGCACGACACTTGCTCATGAACTCGGTCATCTTCTGTTCGATCCAAACGAATACCTGGAGAACGTCCGCGTGGATCCGTATGAACAGAGTGCTGCCGACCCTGAAATCCAAGATCTCGATCACGTTGAGCAGAGAGCAAATGCGTTCGCGATCGCGTTCCTCGCACCTCTCAATCAGATTCGTTCTGTTGCATCAATACCATTTTCGAAAGCGTCAATCGTCAACGTGATGCACAAATTTGGATTGAGCCAAACCGCTGCACGATATCATATTTTTAATGCTCATTATCGCCAGCACGAACTTCCCCAAATTACAATCCAAGAAACGCCTGAAGATGAGTTGAAGGCGGCTGAGAACTTCACCACTGATTTCTTCCCGCTTCAGTCCACCCCCATACAGCGCCGTGGGAAGTTCGCTGATCTTGTTGTGAGGGCATACACGAAGAAATATATTTCGCGAGATACAGCGTCACTTTATCTTCAATGCACCGGAGAAGAGTTTTCTACAAAAGTCGGCATGATTAGGCAAATCTTCGATCATGGCGGAACGTGATGGGTGTACGACATCGAATACACTACCTTGTACTCGCGGTTGACGGAAAATAGCGCTAGTGTCCACATACGATATAATGCCGGGATTCTCGGCTTTCCAATTTCGAGATATGTGCGCTGTTCGTTGTGGCGGCCCCTCGCGGGAGTTAACAACTAACGTCCGCCGGTCATGCGCCGCGCCGGAAGCGGCTCATTTGCATTGGCGCCCGCGCGCCCGGGGGGGTTAAGCCGGATCCCGGAGAGGGAAGCGTCCGACTCCATCCCGACGACGCGCCACTCCATCCGCCGGTCGCCTATCCAACCGTTGACCGCTTGTTTGTGCCGAGGGCAGATACTCCTCCAGTTAATGACTCGCCATGGTTCGGGTTGGCGGAACTGGGTGAACGGAACAATCGCACCGAAATCATCGGCTGGCAGGAGCATGGTCAAGAACTGCCGGCCCACTTCGCTCCCGCGATTCTGCTGCATAGGAACCTCCCTTTCGAATACCCGAAGTCTGTCCACTCCCTTTTGCAAGAGCTGGAATCTCATGGTGTCGACTACGGTCCGTTCATCAGCCAACTCGGGCTGTACGCGCGAAACAGCGGTGCAGGGACACCGCTGGCCGTTGTGCTCGGCACCCCGATGCGCCGAGTAGATCCGGGCGGTCGGGCCCTTCAGCATCTCGCGGTATGGGAAATCGCCTCTGCCGACGCAGACAAGCTGCGAGCGCTGAATGTCTCCTCGCCGGCCGGTGATCCAGCACAATGGGCGGCAGCGGTAGCAGAGGTCGTGAAATGGTCGGTCTTGGCCGATGTAGGTTGGTGCACGGTCAGGGAGATGCGTCCTGAGGTCACCAGGAGGCGGGATCAAGCATCCCCCATGGCTTGGTTTTCCGGCAAGCGTGTGGCGATTTGGGGATGCGGCGCTGTGGGGACCCAGGTGGCGGAAAGCGTCGTGCGGGCCGGCGCCAGAACTGTAGAACTCGTCGACAACAAGACGGTCGCTCCCGGCCTCCTGGTACGACAAGGCTTCGAAGACGCCGATATCGGAAGGTCCAAGGCCCACGCGCTGGCCGATCGCTTGAGAAGGATCGATCCTGATCTGGAAGCGGCCGCTTCGACCGGCGACCTTATTCAACGAGTAACGGGCGCCGATCCACTTCCGATGGTCGACCTTCTCGTGGATTGCACGGCCTCCGCCGCCGTTCGGACGGCCCTGGAGCATGCGCTACGGGACGCCTCGGACACGAGACCGCCGATTGCGTCCGTCGCCATCGACAGCAAGGCTGCCAATGGCATTGCCACTCTCTCAAGAGGGAACCATAGCGGCGGGACGCTCGACCTGACTCGGCGCCTCAAACTCGAAGCGTGTCGAAATGCGCAGCTCGCGAAACCGCTTGAGGCTTTCTGGCCGCGATCGGCGCCAGGCGAGGAATTTCAACCAGAACCGGGCTGTTCGGAGCCGACGTTCATTGGCTCCAACGCCGATCTCGCGGGACTATCAGCGCGGATGCTGAATTCGATCGCTCGTGCGATCCGAAGGACCGATAACTGCCACACGGGCTTTGGCTGGATTTGTGAAGAATCCGGACCTATCCACGAGTTTTCGTGGACCCCGGAGCATACCCTTAAAGACGAGGGGCGCGGCTATTCGGTCCGGGTATCTGCGACCGCTGCACGAGAAATGCGCGGATGGGCGAGACGATCGGCGCGAACCGTGGGACCAAGGATTGAGACCGGTGGGCTCGTCTTCGGTGAGTTGAACGAAGCCGCGGGCGTTCTATGGGTGACGGAGGTGGAAGGACCGCCGCCAGACAGCGACGCGAGCGAAAAACATTTCACCTGCGGAGTCGAAGGCATGATGGAGGCTGCCGAAAGTAAGCGCGGCCGGTTCCGCGGATCGGTCGATTGCGTCGGCAGTTGGCATACCCACCCCTCGTCATCGCCGCATCCAAGCGATATCGACATCGAAGCCGTCGCACAGCTTTTGGCCGACCCGGTCTCCACCCGAAGAACCTGCTTGATCCTGATCTTCTCAGGGAATCCCGACGATCCGATTCTTGGCGCGCATGCATTCAGGACAACACTGTCCGGCAAGAATTTCATTCGAATTGAACGAAACACAGCAGCGACAACGCCGCTCGGGCCGCCCCTCGAGAAGCCGAGAAATGTGGGCCTCGCGCTCTCCGGCGGGGGTTCGCGCGCCATCGCGTTTCACCTCGGATGTCTGCGTGCCCTGAACGACCTGGATCTGTTTGATCGCCTTCAGGTGATTTCGAGTGTATCGGGCGGCTCTGTGATTTCGGCAATGTATGCCTATTCCAACGATCCGTTCCCGGAGTTTGAAGCGCGCGTTTTGGAGCTTCTGGATCAAGGACTTCACCGCGACATCTTCCGCCAGGTTTTCCGACTCGGCTCCATCCGCAAGGCTGTCAGAGTTCATTTTGTCGCAAGCGTGTGCTTCATCGCCCGTATGCTTCATCGCTTGGCTAGGGTCGCGATCCCATCGAGCAACCCTCATCCCGTGAGTCAGCCGGTGGAGCGCACGTTCAGCCGCACGGAGGCGTTCAAGGAAATCATCGCCAAGTCCATGTTCGGCGATACCATTGTGCGCGATGTCTCCCGGGAATCGCTCGATACGGTTATCAATGCCACCGATCTGCGAAGCGGATCAGCATTCCGGTTCGGAAGTCGGCAGAGCGGCTGCTGGCGTTTCGGGACGATTGCCTCCGAAGACGCGCTGGTCGCCGACGCCGTGGCAGCTTCGGCAGCCTATCCGATCTTTCTACCTGCACTTGAACGCAAATACCGCTTTCTCAAGAACGGTCGGACCAGTGCGCCAACCCGCGTGCTGCTCACCGATGGTGGAGTGTTTGAGAACCTGGGTGTAAGCCCGATGGAGCCTGGGCGGACAGCTGCGATAAGTACGAACGTCTTCAACCCCGAATACATCATTTGTTGCGACGCAGGCGCAGGCCTATTCGACGCCGACAGCTACCCGACGCGCTGGCCTACCAGGATGTACCGGTCCTTTCTCACAGTCTTTCGCAAAGTCCAAGACGCTACTCGAAAACGCCTGCACTACTTTGCTGAGGATGGAAAAATCTCGGGTTTCACACTGTCCTACCTCGGACAGAAGGACAACGCCTTGCCCTGGATCCCCGCGGACCTCCCAACCCGTGACGAGGTCCGGCACTACCCGACCGACTTCGCAGCTATGGCGAAAGAGGATGTTGATCGTTTGGCGCTCCGTGGCGAGATCCTCACGAGATTGCTCGTCGCCTACTACCTCCCGGACCTCTAACGAACAGCCTTCCCGCTCAGAATGGAAGGCCACCATGTGTCTGGCTGGAAATGCGCTGTGAATGCCTTTAATCACCAATCTGCTTATTTCGTTGGCTCGCCGGCAGCGGGCATGATACCCCTGCGTCAACCCCTTGCTCCTGCTTGATTTCTCGCAGGTCGGCGGTCCCGCTGAAGCCTGCGCTGTCTTCATACGGCAAGCGGCTGAATTCAACACGCGGCCCCTCCTGTCCCCGCTTGTCCTCGATCGCCCGTCACGCCCGTCAGGATTCGCCTGTGTTGACGGCATCCCGCAACGGCTTGCCGGCCTTGAAGGTCGGCGTGGTCGAGGCGGCAATGTTCAGGCTCTCGCCGGTCCTCGGATTGCGCCCCGTACGGGCAGGGCGGCTCCTGGTGCCGAATGTGCCGAACCCGATGATCCGCACATCCTCGCCCCTGGCCAGGGTCTCCGCGATCGCCTCGAAGACGGCATCGACGGCCTCCCCGGCCGCTGATCGTCCGACTCCGATCCGGCCGGCCACACGGCCCGCTATCTCCGACTTGTTCACCCGTTCTCTCCCTGCGTTTCCGACTTCTCCCGACGGACCATAGCCGAGGCCGGCGCCCACGGTTAGCACGAAGCGCCGGCCATTTCGATTCCGGCAGCGTTCAATCCGCGCCCATCCTGCCCGAGCGGCGCCTCCGGCGTTTCGCACGGCATGGTCCCGCGGTTCGGCGTCAGGCGTTCGAG
Source organism: Defluviicoccus sp. (assembly GCA_022826125.1). Lineage (GTDB taxonomy): Bacteria > Pseudomonadota > Alphaproteobacteria > MPNO01 > MPNO01 > MPNO01. The sequence goes on along the minus strand of JAJDVM010000268.1, from coordinate 5,468 downwards.
GCCGGCGTCCTCCGGGCGATTCCAGGGGGGCCGAAGAGCGGACCCCGCGCTGCCACCGGAGAGGCCGATCCATGTCCAGCCGCATCGCCGATGTTCCCGTGCCGCCGCGGTGCAACGAAATGATCCGCGCCGGCGCCCTCGTCGCCATCAACACCAGCGGTGGCAAGGATTCGCAGGCCATGACGATCCTGCTGGCCCGGATCGTTCCCCGCGACCAGATCGTGGCGGTTCACGCCCCGCTCGGCGAGGTGGAATGGCCCGGCACGATCGAGCATATCGCGGCGACCCTTCCCGCTGGCGTGCCGCTGATATTCGCCCCCGTCGCGTCGGGCAAGACCCTGCTCGAACGGGTGGAGGAGCGGGGCCTCTGGCCCTCGAATTCAGCGCGCTGGTGTACCAGCGATTTCAAGTCTGGACCGATCCAGCGGGAGCTGCGCCGGTATCTCAAGGCCCACCCCCGCTTCGGCGGGCGGCTTGTCAACGCCATGGGCATGCGCGCGGAGGAAAGCCCCGCGCGCGCCAGGAAGGCGCCCTGGCGGCGCAACGACCGAATGAGCGTCGCGGGCCGCGAGGTCTTTGACTGGCTGCCGGTCTTCGATCTTTCGACCGAGGACGTGTTCCGCGTCATCCGTCACGCCGGCCAGTCGCCGCACTGGGCCTACGCCGCCGGCATGTCGCGGCTGAGTTGCAGCTTCTGCATCCTGGCGTCCCGAGCCGATCTGCGACGGGCGGCCCAACTCCGCCCGGACCTCTACCGCACTTACGCGGCGCTTGAGCGGCGCATCGGCCACACGCTGTCGCCGACTCACCGACCGCTTTCGGAAGTGACGGGCGTTTCCCCGGTCGGCGGCAGCGGACACCAAGACCTGACCGGCCCGATCGGCGCCTGACCGCACACGCCGGCCCGGCGCCAACGCCCTGCTAGACGCGCCGACCACAAGCCCCGCATCCTCGGCGTCCTGCGCATCGAATGATGGAACGCCGACACCGCCGCATGATCGATCGACAGCGCCGGCTTCCGCCCGAACGCCGGCAGGATGTGGTTGTCGATCGAGCTGCGGTAGGTCTTTGCCGATTTCGGCTTCAGCCGCACCTCGACCACCTCCTTGATATAGGTCTCCACCAGCTCGCCCACCGTCGGCCCCTTCGCCAGCGTCACCGCCTCCGGCTCGGGGACGGGCTCTTCGCCGGCCTTGATCCGGGAGATGATCTGCGCCGCCCGGCGGCGCGCTTCCTCCGGCGTGATGACCCCGACCCGCCCTATGGTCACGCGAACGGGGTGCGGGCCGCCCGCGCGTGTCTGCACGATGTAGACCTTGCGCCCGCTCGCATAGACGCGCACCCCGAAGCCCTGCAACTCGCTGTCCCAGAACACCGTGTCACTGTCCGCCTTCAGCCGCCCGACCGTGCTGCGCGAGATCGTCGTCCGCCTGAGCTTCGCCATCGCCCGTCTCCCCGCCTTCCGTCCTACGCCGCCAGCCCGTCGCCGCCGGGGCCGGCGGACACGAGATCGCTGCCGATGCTGTCCCCGACCCTGGCCACCGATGCCTTCTCGCTGTCCTCCGCGAGATGCGCGTAGCGGTAGGTCGTCATCACCGTCTTGTGCCCGAGCAGCCGCGCGATGGTCGGCAGCCCTTCTCCGGTCGCCAGCGCCTGCGAGGCATAACTGTGGCGGCAGTCGTGAAGCCGCAGGTCGTCCAGCCCCGCGCGCTCGCGCAGCCGGTACCAGTAGGAGTTGATGCTCTTGAGGGGCTCGCCGCGCCTCGGACCCGCGATCACCCAGGGATTGCCCTCGACGCGCGGTATGCCGGCCAGCACCCGCTCCACCGGCGCCGTCAGGGGCACCCGGCGCGGGCCGGTCTTGGACTCGCGGATGCGCAGCTCGCCCGCCGCGCGGTCAATGTCGTCCCACCGTAGCCGCAGAATCTCGTTCCTGCGGCATCCGGTGAGCAGCAGCAGCCGGACCGCCACGGCCGCCGAAGCCATCAAGCCGCCTTCCGACCCCGCCTCGGACAGCACCCGCCCGAGGCGCGCATACTCCTCATCGCTCAGGAACCGCTCGCAGTCGCGCTGCTTGTAGCGCTTCACCGACCGGCAGGGGTTGGGCCGCGCCGGGGTCATGCCCCAGGCGATCGCCAGATTGAACATCCTCGACAACAGGCCCACGGCGTGGTTGGCCCGGTTCGGCTTGGCCCGCAGCCCGTAGTGCAGCGCCGAGGCGTGCGAGCGGTTGACCTCGGAGAGTTTGAGCCCGCCCAGCTCCGGCAGGATGTGCAGATCGAGCAGGGACCGGTATTGCTCCACCGTCCCCGGCCGGCAGTTGACCTCGACATGCGCCGTCATGTAGCGCCCGGCCAGGTCCGCCACCGTCGGCTCCGGCGGCGCCTGCGGCGGCGCCGGGTCCAGGCCGCGCCGGATCCGGTCGATCATCTCCGCCGCCTTGCGCCGCGCGTCCCTGGTGCTTATCTCGGCATCCCGGCCAATGACGCCGCGCTTGGGCAGACCCCCCGGGACACGGGCCTGCGCGACATAGACCTTGTGGCCGGTGGAGTGCACCCTTATGCCGAATCCCGGCTGCTCGCTGTCCCAGAACACCCGGTTGCCGCGCTCGACGGTCAGGCGGTCTATGGTTCTCCTGTTCAGCTTGACGGCGCCCACCTCTGCACTCTCCCGCTCTCGATATGCACGGCGGGCATACTAGCAAATGTGTCTTCAATCCGCAATCGACCGGGTATGCAATCGGCGGGTCGCTCTGCTCCCGCCTGACCTCTCACCGGATGGTGCCGCGAATCGTCGTCAGAAGGAAAAGATTTGTGTTAGCAATGGGTTACAATCTTCTTGGGCACGCCAGTCCCTGCTCCGCTCCCGTCTGTCCCCATTGTGCTGAAAGGTGAGTCTAATAATGTCCGGTTTAATTTCGGGACGGTCTCCGTCCCGATAGGCGAGACCGTCTCCGTTCTCCCCTTGACACAAAGCTTTTTAGCAATGTAAACTGTATGAACATCATACACTTCTAGAAGTTCATGAAATGGTTGCACCTACTTCGAACCAGCGCATGGTGACCAAGAACATCCTGCGATTCGCTGATGAAGTCCGGAAATGCCCGGGCCTTGCCGATCGTCTTGCATCATTTCGGTCCTGGTACGCAGTACAGGATGAGCTCGGGCGCTGGCACTTCGGTCCAAGCAAGTACATCGGCTACGCTGGCTTGGACGGACCCAAGTACCTCTCCCTAACAAACATGAGGAAGCTGGACGGACGTGTGACCGAAGAACGCCTGCAGGCGTTTTTTTGCACCGTCGATGAGGATACGGCGCTCTACGAAGAGTTGGATGCCGCACTGTGCGAATTCCTTAGCGAATTTGACAAATTTCCCTGCAGAAGCAGCAGAATCAACATCGCCAACGATGCTTATGACGAACATTACGCGAGCGACGGCGACCCCGTCCGGCTAGTCGATTTGATTGTGGCCGTGGCACGGTCCCTACCGTCTTCCCAGGTCAAGGAACTCAGAAAACGCCTGAAGACAATGGGCGGCTAGAATTCCTAGACAGCGCGAGCCCGTCCGTCGTCGGGTGATGATCGCCAGCCGAAACCGCCGGATGCCGCGCAGGGCGGCGGGTTGCTCCTTTATCAACTGGGACGTGATCCTGATCTGACGCGGATATATGCATCGATCAGCAAGCGAGGAGTAGAGAGATGAAGAAAAAGCGCGCACGGCGCATGCTGGAAACCGCCCGAGAATACGTGGGCAACGACGTTTTCACGCCGCCCGACTTCGCGGAGGTGAGGCTCAAGCGGTTTCTCCGGACCTATCTCTGGGTAATCTACGTATCCGGTTTCCGGAATGCCGTAGTGAGGCAGCATTTTCGTGACTTGAAGGAGGCGTTCCGCAATTTCGACCTGGACGCTATCGCCGCGATCGACGCCATCGATGCCAGCGTGCTGCCGATCAGGAACCAGCGAAAGGCGAACGCGTTCGTTCAGGGATGCAGGATGATCCAGGCTGAGGGCTGGAAACGTTTCAAGCGGCGCCTTTCAGGAGGGGGCCGGGCGGTGCTTCGAGAGCTCCCCTGGATGGGGCCCGCAACGTCGCAGCACATGGCACTGGCCTTGGGCCTTGAGGATACGGAAAAATGCGACACTTGGCTCAAGCAGTGCGCGACCGCTTGTTCTGCGAGCGTGCCTGAACTGGTCACTTACCTCAGTCGAAAATATGGATTGACCCGACAGCAGGTAGACAACTACCTTTGGAGATACTGTAGCGATCACCAAGCGCTGCCATAGAGGCGTTGCGGCCAAGGCAGCTCGCAATCCTTGGCCGATGCTAGGATCATCCTTGTGGAGGCGCGCCGACTGTACTGCGCAGAGCGTGTGAAACCGCGGTTGGCGGTGCCTCCCCGAGCCTCCGATCCGGTCGCAATGCGCTGCCTGCTGGAGTGCACGGTGAGTTCCGCCGATGCGCGGTGTCCGTACACGGCCCGGCGCACCTATCCAAGTTCATCCTCAGCTTGTCACCCGGGGACAAGTCCGGGGCAACATCGATGCGAGGGATGGGTCGCGGCTCTCTCGGTCGCGCAGGAGAGTCACGCCACGAGAACCTCGTCCCTTACATAGCGAAGGCGGATCGAGCGCGACCGGTCGATGCCGTTGTCGTAATAGCAGTCCACCGTTTCCCTGACGTTTCGGCAGATTTCGTCCAGGGTGTCACCCTGCGTGTGAATGCCGAACCCACCGCGCTGGCGGAGTATCTACCGTCCAGCTCGTCCTTGCTGACTTCGAAGATAATCTTCATTCCCGACATCTGTCGTCTCGGCCTGATGACGCTTCTGCGCCACCTGATCGCCCATAAGAGCTTAACCCTCGGATTTGCCACAAAACATCCGAAATTGAAGCAAGTCCGGGTCAAAAGTGGGAAGGTATCCGTAGACGACGATTAAGAGGGGAATCAGTCCACCAAGTAAACCAAGTCCGAATACGACGTTGAAACAATTCTTGTAACTAATAATTCTGAACCGTTGAAGATCTTTTCTGTGTTGGTCTCGTGCAAACAAGGCCAGTTCATGTGGTTTACCGTCTCGTTCGCCCAAGTGCCGATCAAGGAACTTTAACGCCTGCTCACCATTTTCCACGAGCTGTCGTGTTCTCTTGTCAAGTGCCCAAAACACAAGGGAGAGAATGCTAAGCGACAGACCCAACACCACAGGTCGCCAGTCCTTCGCTTGCCAATAGTGCGTTAAAGCTCCACCCACGGCTATCGAGAAAATTATATAGAATCGAAACGCCTGCATTCGCTGTGCCGCATGTATTTCAAAATACTTTAAGGCGTAGCCCGACTTCCGCAACTGAGCGGGCATTTCAACTAATTTGACGGGTTTCCGGCCGGAGAAATGGCGGATTTCCGGGCTTTGCGTCTCCGGATCCGCGTGTAGTGCCGACCTACCCCCTTGATCGGGATGCGGGCGCGG